>JAGWOU010000008.1 GCA_028870815.1 Rhodospirillales bacterium
GGTCATCCCCACCAACGGCATGGTGCTGAAGGTGGGTGAGATTCGCGGCGTGAAATCCGAAGGCATGCTCACCAGCGCCCGCGAGTTAGGGCTGGGCGAGGATCATGACGGCATCATCGAACTGCCCGATGACGCGCCTATCGGCGATAATTACGCCGTCTGGGCCGGGCTGGACGAGCCGATCATCGAAATCTCCATCACCCCCAACCGGGGCGATGCGCTGGCCGTGCGCGGCATTGCCCGCGACCTCGCGGCGGCGGGACTTGGCACATTGAAGCCGTTTGCCCCCGCTGCCATCAAGGGCAACGGCGCCTCCGCCATTCAGTGGGCGAACGAGTATGCGGAAGCCTGCCCCTGGGTGCTTGGCCGCACCATTCGCGGCGTGAAAAACGGCCCCAGCCCGGATTGGCTGACCAAGCGGCTGGAGAGCATCGGCCTCCGCCCCATCAACACGCTTGTCGATATCACCAATTTCTTCACCTACGACCTCGGTCGCCCTCTGCATGTGTTCGACGTGAACAAGCTCACCGGCCCCACCCTCACACTCCGCCACGGTCAGGCGGGAGACAGCTTCCCCGGCCTTGCCGGCAAAGAGGTGCAGGCCGGACCTGAGGATTGTGTGATCGCCGACGGCGCCGGAGCGCAATCCCTCGCCGGTATTACGGGCGGCGAGGGTACGGGCTGCGACGACGCCACCACGGACGTCTTCATCGAATGCGCCTTGTTTGACCGTGTACGCATCGCCAAAACCGGCCAGCGCGCGGGCATCTTCTCAGACGCCCGCTCGAGGTTTGAACGCGGGATCGACAGCCAGCTTCTCCCCGAAGCACTGGACGCCGCCACTGCCTTGGTTATGGAACTCTGCGGCGGTGAAGCCAGCGAGATCACCGAGGGTGGTTCGCGCCCCGAATGGGGCCGCCAGGCCTGCCTGCGGTTCGAGCGCCTGCAAAGCTTCGGCGGTTCCGACATTTCCGCGCCCGAGGCTGTCGACTCCCTCGAACGTCTCGGCTTCACCGTGTTGGCAAAGAATGCAGACAATGTCACCGTCGCCGTGCCGAGCTGGCGCAACGATGTCGCCCAGCCGCCATCGATGGACCAGGCACCCGATCTTCCCGGCGCTCAGGCTGCCGCCGAAGGTGCAGCCGAGATCGAGCCCGAGGCCGACCTCATCGAGGAAGTGCTGCGCCTGAAGGGGCTGGATGCCATCACCCCGGTTTCATTGCCGGTCGCCTCCCTGGTGCCTGCCCCCATCCTCACACCCAAACAGGCCCGCACGGCATTGGCGCGCCGGGTGCTCGCCACGCGCGGGCTGCTGGAATGTGTCACCTTCTCCTTCACGGACGATGCCACCAATGCCCTGTTCGGGGGCGCACCGGAGAGCCTGCGCCTCGCCAACCCCATCTCCGCCGACCTCAACCAGATGCGCGCCACGCCGCTGGCGACACTGGCCCAGGCCGCCGCGCGCAACCTGGCTCGTGGCTTCTCGGATTTCGGCCTGTTCGAAACTGGCCCGGCCTATGCGGCGGATCTCTCCCAGGCGCTGGTGGCCGCTGGCCTGCGCGTCGGCGGCACGGGGCTCTCCGCCCTAACCCCCGCCCGCGCCTTCGACGCGATGGATGCAAAGGCGGACACCCTGGCCGTGCTCTCGGCACTTGGCGTTCCGATGGACGCCATCACCACAACCGCAGGCGGGCCGTCCTACTACCATCCGGGCCAAAGCGGCGCACTGATGCAGGGGCCAAAAACCATGCTGGCCCGCTTCGGCGCGCTGCACCCCGCCATCGCGGATAAATTGGACCTGCCTTCCGGCACCGTGGCGTTTGAAATCTTCCTGGACACCATCCCCGAACCCAAACGCCGCAAGAAGACCGCACCGGCGCTGCCGCCCTTCCAGCCGCTGCGGCGGGATTTCGCCTTCCTGGTGGATGAGAGCGTGGGCGCCGAAGCCGTGCTGCGCGCCGCCAAGGGCGCGGAACGCAACCTCGTCACCGCCGCCATGCTGTTCGACCGCTACCAGGGCAAAGGCGTGCCGGAGGGCAAGGTCTCGCTCGCCATCGCGGTCACGCTGCAACCATCGGAGAAAAGCCTTACGGACGCCGAGATCGAAGCCGTCTGCGCCAAGATCGTCGCGGAAGTGGGCAAGAAAACCGGCGCGTCGCTGCGGGGCTAAACTGCTCCGGCCCTGCCGGCATTCAGCAGCGCGAACACCCGCAGGGCGGATGCCAAAGGCTTTCCGTCCTGGCGCTGCGAATCAATACGCGTCACCAAGGCAGAGAGAGAGAGCCCGTCCCGCTGCGCGGCCTCTCCCAACGCCGCCCAGAACTCGGGCTCCAGCGCCACGCTGGTGCGGTGGCCGGAAAGCGAGAAACTACGCTTTTCGAGCATCGCCAAGTGTATGCAGCAAAGCCGGTAAAAAAACGAAGGTGGACACCAGCACCGCTGCCAGACTCAAAAACAGCAAATCCCCCATGCTCGCCGTGCCCCTGTCCGCCGAGAACGCGAGCGAGCCAAACGCCGTGCCAGTGGTGAGCGCCGAAAACAGCACCGCCCGCGCCGTGGCGGAAGATAGAAAGCTGCGCATCCCCGCCCGGAAGTTCATCACGAAGTAGACGTTGAACGACACACCTACGCCCAACAGCAAAGGCAAGGCGATGATGTTGGCATAGTTGATGGACATGCCCGCCAGCTTCGCGAACAGGGCGGTTAGCAGCGCGGAAAGCGCCAGTGTAGCCAGCACCAGCAGGCTATCGCGGATGTTGCGAAACACCAGCAGCAGAATCACCGTAATCGCCGCGAACGCCAGCATCGCCGCTTCACGGAAAGAACCCAAAATCGTCCCCGCGGTGGCGATGGTAGAAATCGCTGGTCCGCCCGCATTGGGCGCCACCTTCAGCACCGCCGTTGCAAAAGCATGCAAGCCCTTGGTGCTCTGCGCCGCCGCGGTGGGAAAGGCCTCAACCCGCACCTGGCCATCATTCAGAAACCATTCGCTCTTAACATCAGGCGGAAGATTGGCCTCGGTGATCTTCGTGGCGTTCAGGCTGCCCGCCAAGCGCTGCAATTCAAGCGGCAAAAACCGCGTGATGCCCGCGTTCATGGCCAGGATCGTCGCGTCGTCTTCCCCTTGCAGGCGCCGCAGCACCGCCCCGATGCGCAGCAATTCGCTGTCCTTCGGCAATTTTGCGGCAACACCATCAATGGCTGTAATCGTCTTGCCCATGGCGTCACGAATATCCGCGGCCGTCACCTGCTGCTGCGGCGGGTTCGTCGCAGCGGCTAGGGTAGGTGCCAGAATCGTTTTGGCCTGTGCCAGCATCGCCAACTTCTGGTCCTGGTTTTCCGGCACAAAAGTGGCGCCCGAAATCGCCTGAGACACTTCCGGTAGCTTGCCAAGCTTTTCCGCCAATACCCGCGCGGCGTCGATACTTGGCGTCATCGCATCGGCATAGAACGGGTTGGTCTGCGGGTTGGCCAGCAGAGAATGAATGGTCCGCATGCTCTCCGTATTCGGGTCTTTCGTATCCAACGGGTTCGCATCGAAATTCATCGTCACGGCCGAAAAAATGCCCGCAATAGCGAAAACCCCGAATATTCCCAGCACAAAACGCCTGTGCCGGTGCAGGAAATCATCCGCAACGGCACCACCCGGCATGCCCACGGGCGTCGTCTCCGGCCGCGGGGTGAACAGCCGCAGCAGTGCCGGCAGAAAGCTAATGGTGCAGAAGAAGGCGATGAACATGCCCGCCCCGGCAATCTCGCCCAGCTCCGCCACGCCCACAAACGGCGTGGGAGAAAACGCGAAGAACCCGCAAGCCGTGGCTGTGGCCGCCAGGGCAATCTGTGCCCCCGCCTGGCGCGCGGTTTCCGTTAAAGCCGAGCCCAGCGCCGGCACGGCATGGCGCACCGCGCGCAACCGCACCGCGTACTGAATGGCGAAATCAACCGCGAGGCCGATAAACAGAATGGCGAATGCCACCGAGATTAGGTTGATCACCTTCACCACGATGGCCGCAAAGGTCATCGTCAAGATAAGCCCCATCACCAGCGTCAGCAGAATGGGCACAATCAGCCGCCAGGACCGCAAGGCGAGATAAAGCCACAGCGCGATGAGCACGAGGCTAATTACGCCGCCAAGCACCAGCCCGTGGGTGAGCGAGGCGAACTGCTCATCCGAGAGCGGGATCTGCCCGGTATAATGCACCGTGGCGCGCTTGGCCTTCACATCCGGCAGACTGGCCGCAATCCTCACCAAAGCCGCCGTGGCATCGCCACCAGGCTGCAGCGTGCCCTGGTTCAGGCGCGGATGCGCCAGCACGAACTCCGTGTTGCCCTGGCTCGCGGTGCCGCTGGTAATCAGGCTTTGCCAGGATAGCGGCACCGCATGGCCGTTCGCCGCCGCCTCCAGGTTTTTCCGTACCGCCGCCAGAGCGGTATTGTATGGGGAAATATTGGCGCCCGCCGAAACGCCCTGCGCGATCAGCCCCAGCCCGGTGAACAAACCCCGCGCCGACGGGTCCGCCGCAAGCTGGCCCAAAAATGGCTGCGCGGAGACAATCTGGTTCAACAGCGCCGCCAGATCAGCCACCGGCAGCAGCAGCAACCCCTCGTTCTGATAAAACGAACTGCCCGAGGGATAGCGGGAATCACGGAAATTCGTCTTGTCCGCCTTCAGCGCCGCATTCAGCGCCGCCGCGGTCTCGCTGGCTTCCTCCGGCGTGTCCCCCCGCACCACCGCCACGATCAGATCGTTGAATTGCGGGAAATTCTTGTCCTCAAGAATTTGCGCCTGGCGCCAGGGCAGATTGCTTGAAAAAAGATGGTCGGTATCAGTATCGATCTTCAGATTACGGAATGTATAGCCTAGGCCCAACGCGCCCGTTACCAAAAACAGCATGACGCAGAGCGCTGCATAACGGCGCGCTGTGCTGACGGTCGCGACTATAAACGGCACTTTGCCCCCTTGCCTGGCGTGTGACTGGAGATAGGGACCGTCGCCCTAGAAGGCCAGCCCGGACATCACAAGCCGGGCATAAAGATCGGCCAGCACCATCTGCAACGCTTCCAGCAACAGGATGGCGACAACGGGTGAAAGGTCGATATTTCCGAAATAGGGCAGAAACCGGCGGATCGGCCGCAGCACCGGCTCGGTGACGCGGTTAAGGAAATCCCCAACCACATAGACAAACTGGTTCCGTGGGTTCGCAACGCCAAACGCCACCAGCATGCTCAGCACCGCCGCGGCGATGATGGCGAGGATCAGCAGATGGATCACCTCGCTCACGAGCCAGAATATCGCGCCAACCATGGTTTTCCCTTAACTAGTTGTGCCCAGACAACTAGCGGCGGGAATGTGATGAGGCAAATATTGACTTACCGCCGCGAATGCGCGACATGCCGCCCCCACATGGTGCCGCGCCATTGCCGGGACCGGGGCTGTAGCTCAGTTGGTAGAGCGCGTCGTTCGCAATGACGAGGTCAGGGGTTCGATTCCCCTCAGCTCCACCAGGAAATTCCCGCGTTAAACCTTTTCTTCGATGATCTTCACCATCACCGTCAGCGCCTGGTTCAGCGGCGTTGCCACCTCATGCGCGGCACCCAGACGCGCGACATAGCCATTCAGATAGTCGATCTCTGTCCGCCGCCCCCGCATGATATCCTGCGCGGTTGAGGAAAACTGCCTCGCCATGTCACGGCCGGTTTGCAGAACAATCTGCTCCAGCCCCGCCGGCAGAACAATGCCCTCGGCCCTGGCCACCGCCTCGCATTCGGCCAGGATATTGTGGATCAGGACCTCCGCGCCCTCCACCGCCAGCAACGCGCCATAAGGCTGGCCGGTAATCGCCGAAAGCGCGTTATAGGCGCAGTTCAAGGCCAGCTTTGTCCATAGCAAGCCTTCCACCTCGGTTGAGATTTCAACCAGAATCCCCGCCGCGCGCAGCAGCGCCGCCAACACCTCCACGCCAGGTTCCGTGCCAATAATCAGCTCGCCCCGCCCGTGGTGGCGCACATGCCCGGCCCCGGCCATTTCCACCGCCACGTAAACCGCCGTCTGATACACCGGTCGGCGAATAACGGCCCCAAGGCGCTGGGCATTGCCGATGCCGTTTTGCAGGCTCAGTACCATCGCATCGGCGGCCAAATGCTTCGCCATTTGCCGCCCTGCCGCCTCGGTATCGCCGGATTTCACGCAGAACAGCACCAATCCGGCGCCCGCCACGGCATCGGCCGCCGTGCTTGCCTCCAGGCGCACATGCCCGGTCCCGCCGGCGCGCTCCAGCAACAGCCCGTTCGCCCGGACAGCATCCACATGCGCGGCGCGGCCAATCAGCACCACCTTATGCCCCGCCTGCGCCAGCAGCGCGCCAAAGAAACACCCCACCGCACCGGCGCCCATCACCGCAATTCTCATGTCAGCATCCTTCCTGCGCAAGCCCGCCAGATGGTCAGGGGCGAACTCAATATGCTAGGCCCCAACGCCAAACCCAAGGACCATCATGGCAGACCCGACCCGCGACTCCGCTTTCTCCCTCCTGCAAGCCGTTCTGGCGAAAGGAAAACCGCTGGATGCAGCACTAGATGCGCTGCCCCGCGTAGAGGCCCGCGACAAGGCGGCCGCCCACCGCCTGGCGGCCTCGGTGCTGCGCCATACCGGCACGCTGGATGCGGTGCTGGAACCCTATCTGCGCCGCGATCCTCCGCCGGAATTGCGCAACATTCTGCGCATCGGCGCCGCCGGGTTTCTGTTCCTGGAAACCCCGCCGCATGCCGCCGTCGGCACTGCCGTCCAGTTGGCGCGGAGCAAAAAGCTGGCCCCTTTTGCCGGGCTGGTGAACGCGGTTTTGCGCAAGCTGGTCACCGCCGGGCCGGAAGCGTTGGAGGAATTGGACATGCCCCGGCTGGACACCCCCGCCTGGGCCTGGACCAGTTGGGGCGCCCAGGCCCGCGCCATTGCCACCGCCCATGCACATGAGGCGCCGCTCGATATCTCCACCCTGCCCGGCTTCGCGCCTGAAGGCGGCGAGCCCCTGCCGACAGGCTCCTGGCGTTTTCCCGCCGGTACGCCGGTGGCGGAGATTCCCGGCTTCGCCGAGGGCAAAGCCTGGGTGCAGGACGCCGCCGCCGCCCTGCCCGCGAAGCTGCTGGCCCCGCAGCCTGGGGAGCGCGCGCTGGATCTCTGCGCGGCGCCCGGTGGCAAAACCTGCCAGCTCGCCGCCATGGGCGCCACTGTTACCGCCGTGGAGCGCGATGCCAGCCGCATGGCCACGCTGTCCGGCAATCTGGAGAGGCTGAATCTGCGGGCGGAATTAATTACCGCCGATGGCACAAGCTGGAAGCCGGCGGAAAAATTTTCCGCCATCCTGCTGGACGCGCCGTGCAGCGCCACCGGCACCATCCGCCGTCACCCTGAACTTCTGCACCTGCGCAAACCCCGCGACATTGAAGCCATGACCGCCCAGCAGGACGCGCTATTGGACGCCGCAGCCGCCATGCTCGCCCCCGGCGGACGTCTCATCTACGCCGTCTGCTCCCTGCAACCCCAGGAGGGCGCTGCGCGCGTCGACGCCGCCTGCGCTCGGCTCGGGCTGAAACGAGACCCGTTGACCCTGCCGGAACTGCCTGAAGCCGTGACGGAACAGGGGGACATCCGCACCCACCCCGGCCTATGGGCCGAGCGCGGGGGAATGGATGGGTTTTTCATTGCAAGGCTGGTTCGTGCCTGAAATGTCGGACTGCGGGCGCTTGTCTCTCTGCCTTCCCGGCGGGTACAAACTTTCATCATGTTCCCCACACCGACTCGCCCGCTCATCGCCCCCTCGCTCCTCGCCGCCGATTTCTCGCGGCTGAGAGAGGAAGTCGCGGCCATCGAACGCGCGGGCGCGGATTGGCTGCATCTTGATGTAATGGATGGACATTTTGTCCCCAACATCACCTTCGGCCCGCTGGTGGTCAAAGCCCTGCGCCCGTATACGAAAATGCCGATGGACGCGCATCTGATGATCGCCCCGGCCGATCCCTATATCGCCGCCTTCGCGGAAGCCGGGGCTGATCATATTTCCGTGCACCCTGAGGCCGGGCCGCATCTGCACCGCACCCTCCAGCTCATCCGCTCGCTCGGCAAGAAAGCCGGCGTGGTGCTAAACCCCGCCACGCCCATCGACGCTGTGGTGAACGTGCTGGATCTCACCGACCTGATCATGGTGATGACGGTGAATCCCGGCTTTGGCGGGCAGGCCTTCCTGTCCTCTCAGCTTCCCAAAATCGCCGCCTTGCGCCGCCTCATCGACGAGTCCGGCCGGGACATCATCTTGCAGATCGATGGCGGCATTACCCCCAAAACCGCACCCTCCGTGCTGCAAGCCGGGGCTACCTGCCTTATCGCCGGCACGGCGGTATTTGGCGCGCCAGACTATGCGGCGGCCATCACCGCCATCCGCGAGTCAGCTCCGCCGTCTCTGCCCCAGCTCAGCACCAGCCTTGGCGGATGAATAACGGCAAGGCCAAACAAGGCGGCATCGGCCGCCAAGCCCGCACCTGGTTCACAAGGTTGCAAAATCTCCGGCCCGCCGGCGGGCCAGATGCCCCGGCACTTTCCCTGCGGGACCCTTGGCCGGGCGACCCGGCGCGCGGTGCCCGGCTGGTCATGGGGGAGCTGGAATTCGGCGGCGCCGTCCTGCCCGTGCATCCCGAAATTTTCGTCACCGCCCCCGGCGCCACCCGCATTCTCCGCGCGCATCTGCACGGCTTCGCATGGCTGCGGGATTTGCGCGCCCTGGGCACGGATGCCGCCCGCTCCCGCGCCCGCGCCCTAGTGCTGGATTTCATCGACACCCCAAAGCCCGATCCCATCGCCTACGCGCCGGATGTGGCGGGCGCGCGGCTCGCCTCCTGGCTCGGCCATTACGATTTCTTCGCCGCCTCGGCGGATGATGAGTTCCGCCAGGCGCTGCTTTCCCGCCTGGTGCAGGATGCCCGTACCCTCTCAGCCGCCTTGCCCGCCGAATTTCTGGATGGACGGGCTTTGACCGCTCTAAAGGGCCTCGCCGCCGCTTCCATCGCCATGCCGGAACATGCGCAATACCTGCCCCGGGTGTTGAAATTCCTGGTGCCGGAGCTGACGCGGCAATTCTACCCCGATGGCTGCCATGTTGAGCGCAGCCCCGCCGCGCATTTACTGGCCCTGCAAGACCTGACGGAAATCCGCGCCCTGATGCAGGCCGGGGGCGAAACCCCGCCGCCGGAACTCCTCGCCAGCATCGAGCATGCCGCCGCCGCGATGCGGGCCCTGCGCCATGGCGATGGCGGGTTGGCCCTGTTCAACGGCTCCAAGGAGGAGCTGGCCAATCTGGTGGACCTCGTGCTGGCCCAGGCCGGGCGTGCACGCGGCACACTGGCGCATCTCAAATCCTGCGGGCTTTTCCGCATCGCCGCCGCCAAAGCCGTATTGTTCATGGATGCCGGTGCGCCCGCCGCCCCAGGGCTGGACCGTTTCGCCCATGCGGGCACGCTAGGTTTTGAGTTCTCCTTCGGGAAAGACCGTCTGATCGTGAATTGCGGCGCCGCCCCCGCTTTGGCCGGGGATTGGTCCGCCGCCCTGCGCGCCAGCGCCGCCCATTCCACTCTGGTCATCGCCGACACGTCGTCCTCCGAGATCAAGGAAACCGGCCTTGGCCGCCGCCCGCTAAACGTGAATGTCGCCCGGCAGGATGGCGGCGGCACCGCCTGGATCGAGGCCAATCATGACGGCTGGAAGCAGGTTTTCGGCGCCATTCACCACCGCCGCCTGGGACTTTCCGAAAATGGCGAGGAATTGCAGGGCGAGGACGCGATCGAAGCGGAAACCCCGCAGCCTTTCAACATCCGCTTCCACCTGCACCCCAACGTCACCGCCAGCCTGGCGCAGGATGAGGAGACCGTGCTGCTGCGCACCCCCTCCGGCCTTGGCTTCCGGCTGAAGGCGGAAGGTGCCGTGCCGCGCATCGAAGGCAGCGTGTATTTCGGCCAGTCCGAGCCGCGCCGGGCGGAGCAGATCGTGCTCCCTGGCCATCAGGACGGCCCGCAACATATCAAATGGACCATTACGAAGGCCTGATCCATGCGAATTCTGCTCACCGGCGGCGCCGGTTATATCGGCTCCCATACCGCCGCCGTGCTGGCTGAGCGCGGGCACGAGATCGTCATCCTCGATAATTTCGCCAATGCCGAGCGCGATGTGCCAGCCCGGCTGAAGCGCCTCACCGGCCAGGACATGACAATCATCGAGGCCGATATACGTGACACGGACACCGTGACGGCGGCGTTGAAGGCGCACCCGGTGGAGGCCGTGATCCATTTCGCCGCGCTGAAGGCAGTGGGTGAATCAGAAGCCGATCCGCTGCTGTATTACGACATGAACATCATCGGCACGATCCGCCTGTTGCAATCCATGCAGGCGGCGGGGGTAGGCCGCATCGTGTTCTCCTCCTCCGCCACGGTCTATGGCCAGCCAGATTCCTCACCGATTTTGGAGAATGCCCCCACGCGGGTTGAGAACATCTATGGCCGCACCAAGCTGGTGATGGAGGATCTCATCCGCGACCTCGCCCGTACCGGCAAGCTGAAGGCCGCCGCCAATCTGCGCTATTTCAACCCGGTCGGCGCGCACCCCTCCGCCCTTATCGGTGAAACCCCGCGCGGCGTGCCGAACAACCTCATGCCCTATGTGACCCAAGTGGCCACCGGCGAGCGCCCGCATCTCAACGTGTTCGGCAAGGACTATCCCACCCGCGACGGCACCGGCGAACGCGATTATATCCACGTCATGGACCTCGCCATGGCCCATGCCCTGGCGGTGGAGCATATTTGCGCCAACGATGTTTCCGTCACCGTCAATCTCGGCACCGGCAATGGCACCACAGTGCTGGAACTGGTGAAAGCCTTCGAGACCGCCACGGGCCGGGAAATTCCGGTCAACATTGCCCCCCGCCGCGCGGGCGATGTTGCCAGCTACTACGCCAACCCCGCTTTGGCTGAACAGCTTTTCGGCTGGAAGGCGGCGCTGAACGTGGAAGATATGTGCCGCGATTCCTGGCGCTGGCAGGCGGCCCGCGCCGGGGTGAACGACATTTAAGCCGCTGCTTCCCCCGCCCCGGCGCTTGGCCTAAACCGCCTTCCATGTCCGACAAGCGCCCCACCCTCGTCTTCCTGCTGATGGAGGACTGGTTTTTCGCCTCGCATTTCTGGGAACGCGGGCTGGCGGCGCAAAAAGCCGGCTGGCGCGTGGTGCTCGTCTCCCGCCGGAACCAGGCGGCGGCGGAGATCGAAGCATCGGGCATCGAATTCCACGCGGCGGATTTGGACCGCACACGTCTCAACCCATTCAAGGAGCTGGCTTTCTCCCTCTGGCTGGCGCGGCTTTACCGGCGTCTGCAACCGGATGTGGCGCATCACGTTGCCCTCAAACCGATCATTTTCGGCGGCATCGCCGCGAAGCTGGCGCGCGTGCCGGCCGTGGTGAATGCGCCCGTCGGGCTCGGCTTCGTCTATTCGTCGGAGAAATTGCTGGCCAAGATCCTCAAACCCCTGGTCACCTTGGGCCTGCGCGCGACCATGAGCCCGAAGCACGGCGTCGCCATCTTTGAAAACCCGGACGATCTCAACGCCATGGTGGAAGGCGGCATGGTGCATAAATCCCGCACGCGGCTCATTCGCGGCGCCGGGGTGGATGTCACCCGTTTTGCCCCCGCGCCGGAGCCCGAAGGCCCCATCCGTATCGCGCTGGCGGCGCGCATGATCCGCGAGAAAGGCATCCTGGATTTCGTTGCCGCCGCAAGGCTGCTGAAGGGCAAGGCCGAGTTCTGGCTGGCCGGCGCGCCGGACCTTTCCAACCCCAACCCGGTCACGGAAGCAGAGTTGCGCGGCTGGGAAGCGGAGGGCCTGATCAAATGGCTCGGCCCGGTGAAGGACATGGCCGGGCTGCTCCACCAGACGCATATCTTCACCCTGCCCTCCACCTATCGCGAGGGCCTGCCCAAAGCGGTGCTGGAAGCCATGGCCGCTGGCCTGCCGGTGGTGGCCACAAACATTCCCGGCTGCCGCGAAGCGGTGATCGACAATGAAACCGGCTTTCTCGTGCCGCCGCGCAACCCCGCCGCCTTGGCGGATGCGCTGGGCAGGCTCATCGCCGACCCGGCCTTGCGCGCCCACCTGGGTGCCGCCGGGCGCCAGCGCGTGCTCGACAATTTTTCGGACGAGATCGTCTGTGAAAAAACCATGGATATCTACGAAACCCTCAGGAAAGGCCTCTCATGAAGAAAATCCTCTGGAGCGCGGCGGGAATTCTGGTCGCCATCCTGGCTGTTGCCATTTTTCTCTTCTGGCTGATTTCGCCACGCGCCGGTGAGCGGCAGCAGATTGGCGCGGTGAGCACGAATTTCCACTGGATCGGCCCGAACGACAAGGTCATCGTCGAGCGCTTCGACGATCCGAAAATTCCAGCGATTTCCTGCTATGTGGCGTCCGCGCAAACCGGCGGACTGGCCGGGGGCACGGGATTTGCCACCGATCCCAGCCGCTTTTCTTTGAATTGCATCGCCCGTGGGCCGGTCACGCTGCCTGCCGATCTTCCCAAACAGGAGGAGATCGGCTCCATCTCAGCCTCGCTATTCTTTAAGCACTTCATCCTTACCCGCATTCTGGACGACAAGCGGGACACGGTGATTTATGTGCTGACGAGCACCAAAGTGCTCAAAGGCTCGCCCGCTAACGCAATCTCGGCCGTGGCCGCGCAACCGACCCCGGCTTCCACGCCGTAATTGCTATTGGCCGGGTGAAAGCTCGGCCAAATCCGCATTCACCTGATTCAGCTTGCTCTTACTCAAGCGACCGTTGGAAAGTGTCGCCAGCTGCGAAAGGCTCATGCAGGAAAACATCATATAATGCGGGTTAGACATCACCCCCGGCACATCGCGGTCCAGAACCGCCTTGCCACGCTGGTCCGCCGCTATCTTCTCAATCGGTGTCTGCACCGTGAAACTTGCCGGGGCCGGAGCGGTATTAACCGCCGCCACATGCGCCTCGGAAGGAGCAGCGCAAGCACCCAGGCTGGCCAGCCCGGCAACCCCAAACGCCATGACAGCCTGCTTGCTTCTTCCCTGCCAGATCATGCCACGTACCTCCAGAAACGAGATGGCTGAGGGAGTCGGCCTCAACCACGATCCAATCATACAGCATTATTTGCTTACACTGCGATAATTTTGCCACAGTCGCCAAGCTTTAAATTTTAGACATTCCTGCGTTACGCTCCGCGCAGCACTGCTTGCGTCCGCCAGGGGACCATGCCAAACCGCGCGGCAGCTTCACGTGACTGGCGCTCAGATGGCTACCATCGGGGAGCGTGAAGGCAGAAGCCGCGCGCCTGGGCATCGCAACGTCGCTTATTACGGAGCCGCCTCGTGTCAGACACCATCCCCATCCGCACCGCCCTTATTTCCGTTTCCGACAAAACGGGACTCGTGGAATTTGCCCAGGCGCTGGTTGCTTCGGGTGCTGCCATCCTCTCCACCGGCGGCTCCGCCAAAACGCTGCGCGAGGCGGGTGTGCCCGTCACCGAGGTTTCAGAACACACCGGCTTCCCCGAAATTTTGGAAGGGCGGGTGAAAACCCTGGTGCCGCAGGTGCATGGCGGCATCCTCGGCAAGCGGCACGACCCCAGCCATATCGCCCAGATGGCCGAACACGGCATCGCGCCCATCGACCTCGTGGCCGTCAATCTCTACCCGTTCGAGGCCACCGTGGCGCGAGGTGCGGAATTCGACGACTGCATCGAGAATATCGACATTGGCGGCCCGGCCATGATCCGCTCGGCCGCCAAGAACCATGAGGGCGTCACCGTGCTCACCGAACCCGCCCATTACGCCAAGGTGCTGGAAGACATCGCCGCGCATGGCGGCACCACGCTTTCAACCCGCCGCAGCCTGGCCGCCGCCGCTTATGCCCGCACGGCGGCCTATGATTCCGCCATTTCCGCCTGGTTCGCGGCGCAGCTGGGTGAAACCTACCCGGACCGCGTTTCCGTCTCCGGCGCCAAGAAGCAGGAGTTGCGCTACGGCGAGAACCCGCACCAATCAGCTGCGTTCTACACTTCCTCACCCGCGCGTTTCGGTGTCGCCACCGCCACGCAGCATCAGGGCAAGGAGCTTTCCTACAACAATTATAACGACACCGACGCCGCCTTTGAGTGCGTGGCCGAGTTCGACGAGCCTACGGTCGTTATCGTCAAGCACGCCAACCCGTGCGGTGTCGCCACCGCGCTCAACCTCGCCGATGCCTGGGACGATGCCCTGGCCTGCGACCCGGTTTCCGCCTTTGGCGGCATCGTGGCCGTGAACCGCGCGCTGGATGAAGAGACGGCGGCGAAAATCGCCACCATCTTCACCGAGGTGATCATCGCCCCGGAAGCCACCGGCGGTGCTAAATCCTTGCTGGCGGCCAAGAAGAATCTCCGCCTGCTCACCACAGGCGGCGTGCCCAGCCCGGTTGAGGAGGGTGTCACCTTCAAATCCCTGGCCGGCGGTTTTCTGGTGCAAAGCCGCGATGCCGGGCGAGTTTCCAAGCTCGACCTGAAAATCGTCACCCAGCGCGCCCCCACGGACAAGGAACTGGAAGACATGCTCTTCGCCTTCCGGGTGGCCAAGCATGTGAAATCCAACGCCATCGTCTATGCCAAAAAGCTGATGACGCTGGGGATCGGCGCCGGGCAGATGAACCGGGTGGATTCGGCCCGCATCGCCGCCTGGCGCGGCAAGAATGCCGGGCTGGATTTCAATGGCTGCGCCGTTGCGTCCGACGCGTTCTTCCCCTTCGCGGACGGATTGGAAGCCGCCATCGCGGCCGGCGCCTCCTGCGTGATTCAGCCGGGCGGTTCGATCCGCGACAAGGAGGTGATTGAGGCCGCCGACAAGGCTGGAATCGCCATGGTCTTCACAAATATGCGGCATTTCCGGCACTAATCCGCTAAAAGGAGTCTATGCCTATGTCCCTGCCTTTCTCCCTGCCGGATTGGATGCCAGGATGGCTGGCCCTCGCGCTGGCCGTGCCGGTCTTGCTTTGGCTGCTGGCTTTCCTGATGGTGCCTTTCAGTGTGTTCGGCGTGAAGGCGCGGCTAGAGTCCCTGGAAGGCGAACTTGAATCGCTGCATGAGGAGTTGCGCATTATGCAGATGCGGGCCGCTGGCGTCATCTCCACCCCGGTGCGCAGCCTGGACCCTTATGACGATGTGCCGCATTTCGGCCAGCTTAAGCGCGGCCGCACCCCGCCCGATCCCGAGGAGCCGCAGCCGCAAGCGCGCCCGCCTATTCCAACGCCGGACCCGCGCAGCTTTGCGGCACGGGACTACCCGGCCGCGCGCGAACGGCAAGCTCCGCCTCCACAGCCGCGCCCGCGCCGCACCGAGCCGCGGCTGGACTGACGCGAACGCTATGTGGTATTAAATTACCACACACTAAAGCTCTTGACCTTCTTGCCCGGTTTTATCATAAGCCGCCGACTATTCTTTGGGTGAGCATATGAAAACGACGATTTCCATCAAGCCCGCGGACGTGAAGAAGGACTGGGTCCTGATTGACGCCCAAGGGCTGATCCTGGGCCGCCTCGCCGCGATCGTGGCCAACCGCCTGCGCGGCAAACACCAGGCGATCTTTACCCCGCATGTCGATTGCGGGGACAACATCATCATTGTCAACGCTGACAAGGTGAAGGTGACCGGCAAGAAGGCGGAAGATTCC
>JAGWOU010000334.1 GCA_028870815.1 Rhodospirillales bacterium
TGCCATGCGGGAGCGATTCCGGGCCGAAATGGGAGAGCCATACAGAACGCTGCTCGGCCATTTCCGGCACGAAGTCGGCCATTACTACTGGAATGTGCTGGTGCGGGACGGCGGCAGATTGGAGGCTTGCCGCGCGATGTTCGGTGACGATTCACGCGATTACGGAGAAGCCCTGCAATTTCATTACGATCAGGGCCCTCCAGGCGGCTGGGAGGAGAATTATGTCTCGGCCTACGCCACGATGCACCCGTGGGAGGATTTCGCGGAAACCTGGGCGCATTACCTGCACATTATCGATACGCTGGAAACGGCCTCTGCATTCGGATTGCGTATTCATCCGCGCCGCGCCGACCAAACCTTGCTACACGCTGATATCAATTTCGACCCGTATGCGGCGAAATCGATCGAAGCGCTGATTGATGCCTGGCTGCCGCTGGCATTCGCGATGAATGCGCTAAATCGTTCAATGGGACACGCCGACACATATCCATTCGTTTTATCGAAACCAGTGATTCGGAAGCTTGGCTTTATCCACGATCTGGTGCATGACGGGAGCGCCGCGCCAAAGCGCGGTCTGCCCGGCAAGTTCAGGAAAGAAGCGGCCGCGCCGAACCAGCCACCACCCTCGCAACCCCCTGCCCCACCCGGCCCTTCGCCAATAAAACCGCCAGTGGAGCCGCCGCCCGAGCCTGGACCAGATATCCGGCCGCCAATCGAGGAGCCGCCCGAGGAACTGCCACCGCCGGAAGTTCCGCCGCAGCCTCCGGTGGGTAATCCGCCACCCCTACGGGCATAGTTGCCGCCTTAAAAATGCTTCCAGCCATGGGCGGAGAGATTGAGGGCAGCACCGTCATCACCCAGCACTTGCACGCCATCACCCGGTTGAAACACGCCAATCCTGGTAACGTTCACACCCGCGCAGGCGGCGCGTAACGCGTCGGACTTTTCAGGAGGCACCGCAAGCAGGAGTTCGTAGTCATCGCCACCTGTCAGGCGAAGCTCCAAGGTGTTGGGCCCATGCGCTGCGGCTTCCGGTGAAATGGGCACGAGCGATGCCTGGACCAAGGCGGCCAGACCTGATGCCCGGCAAATATGGCCAAGGTCCTGCACCAGCCCGTCTGACACATCGATTGCGGCATTGGCGATGCCGGAAAGTGAAAAGCCAACCCGGGGATCTGGCAATAACGAACGCCGGGTGAGAAAGCCGGTGTCATCCGCCAACCGGCCGCGCCGCGCCTCCAGGCCCAAGGCAGCGTCACCGACGGTACCGGTAACCCAGATGCCATCCCCTGCCTTCGCCCCATTCCGGCGCAGCGCCTGGCCGGACGCCACATGGCCGATAAAGGTCGCCGTTAGCGCGATATCCTTGCGGGAAGATGAAGAGTCGCCGCCAAGCAGGGTGATCCCGTATTGGCGCTGGTCGGCTTCCAGCCCCGCCGCGAACCCGATGAGCCATTCTTCCGGCAGCAAAGACGGCAAGGCGGTTGTGAGAAGATAGGCCAGCGGCATAGCGCCCATGGCAGCAAGGTCTGATAAATTGCGGCGCAATAATTTACGGGCGATCAGGGCCGGGTCGTCACCGGGCAGAAAATGCACGCCTTCCAGCATCTGATCGACAGTGAGGACAAGTTCGCGCCCGGCAGGCGGCGCCAGGACCGCGGCATCGTCCTTCAATCCCAGCCCGGCTTCACCGGCCAGGGGAGCAAACAACGCTTTGATCCTCTCAAACTCGTCCATCAGCTGGTGGAGGCAAATTCCGCGGGCCGCAGAAGATGCGCCAGCTTGTCGAGAACGCCGTTCAGCATGCGCGGTTCGTCGCCCGAGAAAAATCCGTGGGTCACGTCGAGATACTCGTTGATGACCACCTTGGCCGGCGGGCCATCCGTCATCCAGAGTTCGGCGCCGCCGGCGCGCAACGCGGCGCGCAGCACAGGGTCCAGCCGCTGCATTGGCCATGCCTCTGGCAAAGCCTGCGTTATCATGCCGTCGATCACATCCTGCTGCTGGGAGGCCGTACGAACAATGCGGGTAAAAAGCGGCACATCGGCTTCCGGCAGGTTGCCATCCTCCAGCCCGCCTTTCCAGGGAAGCTGGCTGATGCGGTGCCGGACGAACTGATCGATCACCGTTTCCGGGCCAAGCTCTGCTTGTTCAGATTGGTAAAGCGCCTGAACGGCGGCGATACGCGAAAATGTTCTCGGGCGTGTCACGAGGCGAACCGGCGTTTCAAAGCGATTTGCTTAAGACAGGCGACAGCGGCTTCGGCTCCTTTATTGGCGCCGGTTTCATGCGAACGGGCCATGGCCTGCGCCAGGGTATCAACCGTCAACAGCCCAGTGCCAAGGCATAGCTGGCGCTCAACCGCTACCCGCATCAGCCCGTCCATGGCCGCTGTGCAGACAAATTCGTAATGATCCGTCTCCCCACGCACCACACAGCCAAGGGCTATGAAGCCATCAAAGCCCGCGCCGTTAGCCGAAGCGATGGCCAACGCCTGCGGCAGCTCGAACGCTCCGGCAACCTCAATCGTTTCGAAGCTGGCGCCAGCCTGTGAGAAAACGCCGCCAGCGGCTTCCAGCATGCCGTCAACGACATTGCGGTAATAAGGCGCGGTGATGGCGAGAACTTTTGGAGAAACGCCCTGAACTTTGGGAATCTCAAGCGCGGGCGCGTCAGCGGTGCTCATGCGTCATCCCCTCACAAAGGCCGCGTTGCTCAACAACATTCAAACCATATCCCTCAAGTCCAATGATGTTGCGCTTATGGTTCGAAAGCAGGATCATGTTCTTCACCCCGAGATCGAGCAGGATTTGCGCGCCGATG
>JAGWOU010000009.1 GCA_028870815.1 Rhodospirillales bacterium
AACGCCACGTCACTCTCCGCATCCAATCCGCCCGCCAACGCGGATTGATTTGTCACCGTATCCACGCCAGAAATCGCGGAGCTCAGCAGAGATACAGCGCCAGGCTGCACATTTCCTGTGGTACCGGCGACGGCTGCGACCACAAGCGCGTTAACTGCGGAGATATTTGCCGCCAGCACATAGCCGCCCTGCGCCGCGCTGTATGCGGGATTGGTCGTATCCGCCACAACCAAAAAGCTTTGCGCATTTGTGGCTGTTGTAACCGAGCTTCCAACCGGAATCAGCGCTTGCAGGGTTGGAGTGAAGCGGGAAAACGTCACTTGCCCAGTTGCCGCCACAGCCGGCAGCCTTGCAAATCCGAAATCGGCGCCGAAACTATCACAATCCGCCCCACTGCTGGTCGCCAGCCTGGTTGCGCTCAGCGTCTGCACAATCAGCCATTGCAGCCATAACGCCAAGGCCGCATTTGCCTCCAGAATCGCGCGCAGAACCGAGCCAACCGTCAAATCCATCAATGTCGTCGCCGCGCCCTGCACAGACGCAGCCATTCCCTCCACGAGCATGGAGAAATTTTGCAGCGATAATTTCATTTCAACCTACACGGAAAAGGAAAGAAGCGCGGTCTGGCCTGTCACTGCGTCCACATAGCTAACAGAGGCCATAACCCTCCCATCATCTGCCAAACTTACGGAAGCCAATGGCGCGGGAGACTGCATAACCTGCGTCTCAAGTTGCATCTGTGTGCGGATAACGCCTGAAATCAAATCCGGAACACCAGGCCTGCCGATAAACTGCCCAAGCCCGGCCCCGTAGGTGAGTTGCCAAATATAGTCTCCCTGGTTGGTCAACAGCCGCCTCAACACGCGCTGCTGTGTCACTGCCTGCCCATCCACCACAGCAAGGTCGCCTGTTGGCCCAATCGACAAATCCCCGCCGAACTGCAACGATAAATCCGCCATCAAACAATCTCCGAAGGCAATCCGGTTGTCCCCCCCGGCGCGGGATGCACATGCTGGTCATAGGCATTGCGCAACGCCGCCAGCGTGCCATGCGCTCCGTTATGGTCAGAGATATCACCGCTAACCATTAAATTTCCCTGCACGTTCACGGTCGGCGCATTCAGCAGAATTGTCCCGTCACTCAGCAGTTTCAGGAAGCTTCCGGATTGGTGCTGCAACCACAACTCTCCCGCGGGCGCCGTCAAGGGTTTATCCACCGAGGACCACACCGCGCCCGCGATCACACCCTGCTCCGCATCGCCTTCCTGCGCCAGAATCACAACCTGCGTCCCAGGCGACAAGGGTGCTGCAAGCCCCCAGCCATTCCCTACCCAGGAAGACATAACCGGCAGCCACCCACTCAGCACATTCTCTGGCTGCATCGTCACTTTTGCTGAATACGTTGAAGGATCAAAGCTCGATACGAGCCCAAACCTTACCGTCCCCGTCAACCCATCCAGGCCACCGGCTCCAGCTTTAATCATATTCCAAAGCAGGTTCATTCAGTCAGCCCACCGCATATGCTTTGACCATCTGCACAAACCCCCCAGCGCCATTCAATCGCCGCATCAAAGACATCACAATGTAACTGTCGTCCAATTCGGAATTCGTACCCACGAGCAGCAAGGCGTCACCAACATTAATGGCTGTTTCTCCGGGCATTTTACCCAACAAAACCTTGCCGTGCTGCTGTACCGTTGCCAGCATGGAAGACGCATAACTGCTTGCCTGCGCCGCCGTGAGATTAGGCCGCACGATGTTGGTTGCATTACCGCCACCCACGCCCTCACTCACGGCCATCTTATCCCGGCAATTCCAGGACAATACAGAAACCGCCGCAGGCAGTGCTGTCACCAGATCCAACTGCAAGCTTGCAAAACTTGCCGGCGTCACGGGACGCTGCATCCCTACCGCCAGCGGCCCGAAATTCAGCGCACCACCGGAAACCGAAACACCGAATTGCTGCGCCTCCGCCAGCCGGCAGAGCAAGTTCCATTCCGTCGTCGCGCGCGAGCCTATTTTAAGCGCCGTCCTCGCATGATCGATCTGATAATATTGTCCCACCGGCGGGAATGTCTGCGTCACATTCGGTATCAACCCGTGGCGCATCGCGATTGTTTCGGCTATCTCGCTCGCCGTCTGGTTCACAAAACTTTCTGAAATCTCTGCGTCAATCAACAACGCGGTCTGATCGCGCCCTTGCAGGGTCGCTGTATTCGCCGCGAGGTCGACGCGGATATTTTCCACCTGCCCGGTCAACAACGTCGTATAACTAAGCCCATCGGTCGAGATCTCGATCACAACCGGCGCATTACCCAGCGCCGCAAACTCACCAACGCCCAGCGCGGGGAATGTTCCCATGGCAAATGCCGCGCTAAATCGTCCGGCGAGGAACGGTCCCGGCGCCTGCACTTCCAGTTCAATCAATCCGCCAATCGGCACACCACCCAGGCTTACGCGGCCTTGAGGCTGATTAAGCGGCAACGCCACCCCCCGCCGCCGGGTTTACCTCAGGCAGCACAAGGGTATTCACGCCCTGCAAAACCGGATCGGAAAGATTATTCGCCTGCGCGATCCTGATCCATTGCGTCGCATCCTGAAGATATTGCGCCGCCAGGGTGAACAGATTTCCACCCGCCACCACGATAATTCTGCGATTCATGGCAACTCCAATCCAAGATTCGTCACCGCCCGGTTCACGTAACCAGACATTCCAGAAAGCGCCGCCAGCTGGGCCGAACTGCTGCCAATCTGCCCCAGCGCATTAGCGCCCGTCACGGGCGTAAACGCATTATTCAAGGATGATACCGCCCCGCTCAGCACAGCACCGCCTGCCGCTATCGCCCCTGAAATTTCGTTCTGCGTCACGCCCAGGGCCGCCAGACTTGCGGCGCTCACGCTCATCGTCGACACACCCGCCTGTCCGCTCAATGCCGCCGCGGAGGCCAAATCACCTGAGACCAAACCGGCAATCGGCGCCACGGCATTCGCCGCGGCCGCCAGCGGGTCCGTCACCACCACGCAGGTGATAGAAAAGGGTATCAGATTTGGCTTACGGTATTCCGCGGTAAATCCAGCGATAACGACGAGATAGTAAAACCCCTGCCAGACCAGCGGCAATTGCGCCCCCAGCGCCCGTGCCGTATCCAAAAGCTGCGCACGGCTTACCGCATCCATGCCTGAAAAAATCCCGGAAAACGAAATTTCTCCATCATCGATACCCAATGCTTCAACAACTCGCCCACCGCCGATAACATTCTGTATCGCCAGCCGTTGCTTGCCTCCAAAGCTGATCTTCTCCGGCACTTCCATATCCTGGAATGCCACATTGCCCAGCGAAAGCACGACATTGCCCATCTCATTCGCTCCAGCAAAGCCTCGCCCAATCGAACACGCGCCCCTCCAGCGTTCCCATTGTCACAATGAACGCCAGCCGCTCCGCCTCATCCAGACTGAAAGCCACCTCGTAAGGCACCCCGCACCGCACCAGATACAAACAATCGGTGAGGGCTGGGTGCCGGCTTAGTTTCCCGCGTCAGCGGCCAGACTGCGCTCCTCATGGGCCAACAGCACCTGGCCCACAGCCTCCACGCCATCTTCGCCCAGCCGCTCCAGCGCGGCCTCAATCCCGGCCTCATGCGCCGGGAAGGGCAGGGGCACGCCGTCCACCGCTGCCACGGCGGCGGCCACCCGCGCCAACCCCATATAGGCTTGGTTTTCAGAAAGCTCCGGCCCCAGCGCCTTGTACAGCCGCAGCTGTTCCAGCACGCCAACGCGCCGCAGCTCCAGCACGCGCCCTGCCTTATCCGTCACGCTCTGCGCCATCATACTTTTGTCCGGGTCGAGGCATAGAAGTTCAGTTTCTGCGCCACCGGCGCATCCCCTTTGTACAAACCGGCCGATGCCAGCTTGAACACCACATTGTTGAACTGATAGGTCGAGGTCGAGCCATTCGGCTCATTCACATACTGGTACAACGTCCCGCCATTAATCGTCTGCCCATTATGATACGCCGCTTCAATCTGCGCGATGAAATCATCCGCGGCGGAATTTCCTCTGTCCAGCAGGAAAGTTCCATTCCATCCCTTCGGCAGCTCGGCGGCCAGTTGCACGCCGTCCAGCCTGTCCACCCGTATCGGCTGCGTCACCTGGTTTGCCTCAAACCCAGTCACATGCGCCAAATCCACCCGCCCAAACGGCCCCATCACCACAATCTGGCAATCGCTGCCAATAGTGAATGTATTAAACGGCATCTTTCACCATCCTCACTTAAGCAGTCGGCACGGTTTGGCTGCTCACCTGCACCGTCTGCCCGCCCTGCACATTCACAATGAATTTCTCGTTGATCGCCTGATACTGCACCTGCACATCCGCCTGCACATAACCAAGGCCAGTGCGGCTTGCCGGATTGTTGGTGGCATCGCACACCACGGCAAACGGCACGCTGCCATCGGTACTGCCCAGCATGCCCTGCTGCAACAGACCATTCAAAAACGCCAGCAGCGTGGAGCGGATATTCTGGAACAGCGTGGAGTTCACCAGTTGCCCCACATAGCCACCCATACCCGCCTGCAAGGTCGCGGCAATGTAATTCGTCAACCTCGTGTAGTTATCACCATTCACCGCCGCAGAGGATGACGAGTTATGCCCTCCTCGCACGCCCCAATACGCGCCGCCAGGTTGCGGATTGGCAATCACATCAATGCCCGCGCTCAACAGCGCCGCCAGATCCGCGCTGGCATAGGATGTCGCGGTCGCCCCACCCGGCTGCCCGGATTTCTGCGTCCCCACAACACCATAAAGCGGCTTGTTCAAGGATGATTGCTCCGGCGACAAATTCGCCAGCCTCCCGGCCACAAACCCCTGCGGCGAAACCAGCCGCGTCACCGCATTGGTCTGGTCGAACCAATACACCCAATCGCCGAACATCAGCTTGGCGGCATAGGAGTCAATGCCCGCCTCACCTTTCACGATCACCGCGTTCTCAATCGTGTCGCCCGCGGGTCCGGTCAGAATCATATAGACGCTTTCGGAGAGTCCGAACTCCATCTGCACGCTCCATTGCGTGGCGTCGTCCGCATCCGCCAGCAGCGCCAGCGCGCAGCCTTGCGAACGCAACGCGTACATGCCCTGGCGGGGCGTCACATCGCTTCCCACCAGCGCCGCGGCGTTCACGCCATTCGCGCCATCGCTGCCCGGCGTGCCGGAGGCGAACAGATACACCCCCGCCACCGGCGTCGCCTGAACAGACTGCGCGGAGGCCGCCACAAGCTGCGAAGGCCCTCGCAAAACGCCATTTCCGGTATTCACCGCATTCGCGATATTCTGCCAGAATAGCGCACCGCTGCCAGTAATGTTGTCGAACACCTCCGGGCTCTGCCCTGGCAACGCAATGGTCAGCCGCCAGCTATTCGCGGCCGAGCCGGCGGAAAATGTCAGGGTCAGATCATTGCCGGTGCTGCCTGTATAAATCGCGGTAAAGGTAATCGCTCCCAGCACGGAAAGGCTTGCGGCCGTATCGGTGCCATCGGTCACGCGCACACAGCGGAAATTCGAAGCACCCTGCTGCACGGCGGTCGCCATCTGCGTGCCCATGTCATATTTGCGTGCCATCACAGGGCCAAACGCGGCGGCATAGTCGCTCATGCTGCCAATCACAGTCGGCTCACCCACCGGCCCCCAACTCGCCGTGCCCACCACGCCCAAAACGTCCGTCGGCACGCCATTAAGCAGCAGCGATTGCGGCGGCACAATCTGCACATAAAGATCGGGCACCACCAACGCCGTGGTGTTAATCGCCCCTTGCTGAACAATCGGCATGGTTCAGTTCCCCTTCGCCATCACGCGCACCACCGAACCCGCGTTCGCGCTCCCCAAAATCTTTTGCACCGTCGCGGCGTCCGTAATCATGTCACCCCGCTTGAAACTGCCAAACGGCTTCAATACCACCAGATGAAAATTCATTTTTGCCTCAGCTCTGAAAACTTGCTTCAATGGGTGACTGATAAACGCGCCAGACAAACCCTTTGGTTTTATCAAACGCTATCAGTCGCCAGCACCACCGTGTTCACGGTGGCCGTGATGATCCCGAACAGCATCGCCGGCGCCATTTGCGCCAAGGTCGTCGGATACTCGACCGTATAGATCAAATCCCGCCGGTACAGCGCCGCATCCGCGCTCGCATCCGTCGTCATCCCGTTCGCGAATCTTATGCGCCCGTAAGAGCCATCCGCCAGCGCGATAAAATCATTCGCCATCAGCGCCGCATCCGCCACCGGCACAATCGCATCGCGCAGGGCAGGGCAGGGGCACCACATCGCCACCCGGAATTCCTGTTCCTGGCGCCTTATCTCCTGCAACGCCCCGGCACCCGCCACCACCCGCGCGGCAAATCGCGTCGCCTCCGGCACAGCCAGCGTCGTGCCCGCATATTCCACAATCCATCCGCCCTGCCGCAGGAGCGCCGCCAGATTGCTCGTCACCGTCGCAGCGCTGTCATTCGCCTGCACGGCGTAGGGATAGGTCTCGCCATCCACCATCACGCCCGCCAGCAACCCGGCGGAACAGGTGCCAAAAAAATTCGCCGTTAACCCGTTCACGCTCGCGGTCAGCGTCCCCGAGGCAGGCGCCAGATTCTGCCAAACGCGCGGGTAACGGGTCACATTTTTCACCGCCCCGTCGGTCGCGCTTACGGAAACATGCGCCATCCCCGCTGCAAGATCCGCATCCAGCACCGGCGCCACCGGCCAGCCGCGATAAATCTTCACCGCCGCGCCCACCGCGCTCGCGGCGGCCGTGCCCGCGGGATACACCGCATTCGCGGCAATCGCCGCAATCGCCGCTTCCACATCCGCCTGGTCAGCCATCAGCGCACCGCCTGCACGGCCGAAAGCCGCCACACCCCGCCGGTTTCCTCCACGGAATTCACCGCATAACGTTCGCCGCGTTCATTAATCAGAATATCAGCCACCTGCGGCACAACCCCCTCCACAACCGGCAGCAGAGCGCTAAACCCCGGAACTTTCGTGTCATCCGGCAGCCCGTTGCGGGTCCTGTCCCCGGTCCCGCCCGCCAGCAAACTCGCCGGATAATCCGCGATCAGATTCACGTCCGTCGCCGGAGTCACCGCGCTATATCCGCTCAACCCCACCCCCCCAACCGTGCCGGGCCGCGCCAACGCCAGCTTAGCATTGGTCATCACCACCAGCATTGGCTTCGGCGGCTCTATGCTCGCCACAAAGGCCACGCCCTCCGGTCCGGCCAGATAATCCCCCACTTGCAGGTAGGACCAATCCGCCCATGCCTGCCGGAACGGCACGCCAAACCCGCTCGGCCCGCTCACCGCTCCGCCCGGCAGCACAAAGGCCACGGCCAGCCGCATAAACCGGTTCTCCAGTTCAAGCGGCTCGCACGGCCCCGCCGGGCGATACGCGTCGTGCAAAAACCCCACCCGCCGCGCGGCACATCCGGCGCCATAGGCCAGCCTGTCCGCCAACCGCAGACCATCCATCTCACACCACCAATGTTATGCCACCAGACTGCGCCAGCGCCGGCCCTGGCGGCACACCCAGAAACCCGCATAGCCGCCGCCGCCAGCCATCAAACAGATTGGTCCTGTCCCGCATTTCATCCGGGTTATGCGTCCAGGCGGCTGCGCTCTCCGTGTCCAGATTATCGGAGGTCAGCGGCACCGCCGCCTCCAGCGAGGCCAGCGTCGAGATATATTGCAGCGTCACCGCCACTTCCGCCGGCGCCAGATTATTCATCCGGTACTCCAGCGTCCCATAGGCCTGGAAGAACCGCCAGGAATTAAACCCCGCCGCCCCCGCGCCATAGGCCGGATACCCGCAGAACCGCCTGACATCCGCCTTCTGCCCATCCGTGAAACTTGCAGGCAGCGCGCCGGACATCAGTAGGTGTCCCCATCACCACGGGTGAAATACACACTGCCCGTCCCTGCACTCAGCACCACGGCGGCGTTGGTCACAAACGGCCCTGCATCCACCAGCATCCTGCCGCCTGGCGGCACCGGCGTGTCGCTCGGCGCCGCCATCACACCAGAAGCCGCCGCCAGCCGGAAAAACGCAACGGAAGTGCTGGCATTATAAACCAGAATTGCCTGGCCGCCGCCAGCCAGCGCCACATTGGCGCTGGTGGTGGAGGCAGACGCCCCCACCGTCCCGACCGGGCGGAACGGCTGTATTGACCCTGTCGCCATTCTCCGTCTCCTTAGCCCACATGCTCAAGCATCACGGCGCGCTTGTAATTCGCGTTGGTCGCGGTCGGCACGGTGGTCGGGGTTGTGGTGGTATCGGATGGCGCGCAGAACCCGCCAATCCAGTACCAGCTCTGCGCGATAATCTGCTGTAGCCGGTCAATCGGCTCGCGCGTCACCATCGCCACACCGTCGATCACCTGCACCAGGCTGTCCTTCGGCGCCACATCATCGGCGGCCATCCCGGCGAAATCGCCTTCGATCAGCGCGCCCTGCCCGCACACAATCGGCCGGCGCACATTCAGCCCGGCAATGCTCGGATGCGCCTGCACATAGGCCTCGGTGGTGGTGATGAAGCGCAGGCCAAGGAAGTCGCTCACCATGCCCTGCTGGAACACCGCATTGGCCGAAGTCGCGCCCTGGAACAATTGCTTGAAATCCGCATCGGAGAACAATTGGCGTGCGGAAACGGGGTCAAGATAGCAGTTGTAAACGCCTTCAACCGTCGGCACGGCATTTCGGCGCAGCAGCGCCACGGCATCCAGCAGGCTGCTCATGGTCAGCATGTCGGTTGCCTGCAATGCCGCCGTGGTCAACCGGCTGGCGGAGCGCACAATGGCGCTCGCCGTCGCCGCCTGCACGGCATTGCCCGCCGTGCCATCCGCAATCGTCACATTGGCGGAGAATGTCAGCTGGCCGGAAACACCACCCGGCGCGGTCGAAGCATTGGTTGTATCGGCAACCACACCCACCAGCGTATAAAGATCACCACCCACCGTCACGGAAAGCGGAGCACCCGCCGAAACCGGCACTTGCACGCCGTTCACGAACACATTCTGGAAGCCACGAATATCATCCACTTCAACCACCGGCCCAGCACTGGTCAGCGTGGTCGCAACACGGGTATTGCCGCCAAAATACGGGGCGAACAGCGCATTGCGCGCCAACTCGTCCAGGCTTCGCGCCGCCTGCTCACCATTGGTCGCGGCATTCTGCAAAAACTGCGAGGCAATGCCCACACGGCTCGTCACCATGTTCAGGTCCTGCGTCGCGGCATAGAAATTCAGCGCGATGGTGTACTGCTCCACCCCCCAATTGCTGGAAACCAGCCCGTTATCCAGGTTGGTGTTGCTGGCAGCGGCAAGCGGCGTGGTCACGCTCGGCTTCAGCCCGGCGCGCGTCTTGGTCAACGTCTCACCAATCCCCACGGCAAATTCTTCACGATCCGCGATCATGCGATAGCCAAGTCGTGACTTCAAAGCGGTCTCGAATTCCCGTTCCAGGAATCCCTGCTGAATAATCGGCTGCAACGCAGCCGGGAAGTTCTGAATGCCCATTTCGTAAGTCCCCAAATTTCAGACGCAAAAATCCACCGCCGCGCGCAGCGCGCCGCGAAGCCACTTATCTAACAAACCGTTATCTAAATTCGCCGGAGAGGCGACTCCGTCACCGGCGCTTCAGCAAGGCCGCTCTCGCTTGCAGCCACTCATCCCGGCTCATCTCCGTTGCCATGCGCTGGCGGGGCGGTTCTGGCCTCGGCGCACTCGCCGCGGCGGAAGATGACTTCCCACCCCCAAACAACCATGGCTTCGTCCGTTTCAACTTCGCCAAAACCGCTGGTGCATCCTCAACCTCGCCCTGCTCGTTCACCCGCAGCGCTTCGGCATCAATCAGCTTCAGCCCATCCAGATCGACCATCCCGGCCTTCACCGCCTCGGCCTTCAATTCAGCACGGACAATCCGCGCCTGCGCCTCCGCCTGCGCCCGTTCCAGCGCCGCCTCTGCCGTCTCGGCCCTCAGCTGCCAGTTTTCGCCCGCCGTTATTTCATCGCTCATGGCGCGTCCTGATCAATTGCATTCAACTCCGCCTCAACATCATTCACGAAATTCGCCGCCGCCATGGTCTTCACGCCGGTCTCCTTGGACATCTGCCCAGCATTCACCAGCGTCGCCACAGCCTGCGCCTCCTTCAGCCGGTCATCCGCTGAAAGCGGATACCAGCGCGGCCACCGCAAGCTCAGCCTTTGCGTTCCATCCAATGCGCCCACCGCCTCGCCCCGCACCGTCAGCGGGAATATTTGCGAGGCCTTCACCACCATTCCGGCCAACGCCAGAATCCCGCCATCGCCATAGGAAATCCGCAAATTATCCGCGAGCCAGATCAGCCCCTGGTTCATCAATTCCAACGCCCTGCCGGATTGCGGGGCAGAAAGCTTCTCGGCACTTGCCCGGTTGCCATGCACGCTCTCCAGCGCAAACTCCCGCAGCGTCCGCACGTAAGAGATCACCGCCTCCGCCGCCGTTCCGCCAATCTCCAGCAGCTTCGCATCGCCCTTCTCTGAAACCACCAGCGCGTTGCCAGCACCTTTCACAATCTCGCTGTCGCTGGTCGCGGGCTCCTTAATCAGCAGTGTCGGGTCGGAGCTGTATTTCAACCCCCGCCCCGCCTGGCTCAACTGGTAATCGATCTCGATGTTCGTATCGATCGCGGTGCGAAACGTGCACGCCCCATCCACCCCATCACCACCCGGCAGATTCTTAATCCACACAACCGGCACAAACCCCAGCCCATGCGTCACGCTGCGGCTTGCGTCCACCATTGGCCGCGCCATCGGCTCGTCCACCGGCCAGGGCAGAAACCAAGTCTCGCTCTGCGTGTCCCACACACGCTGAAACCAATAGAGCCCTGCTGGTTCCACATCCTCATAGCCCTGCGTGGCCAGATCCGCGCCTCCCACCTTGTAGCGTTCAGTCACGCGTGCCAGCGTATCCGGCGCCTCCGCACTCCACACCGGCGTCAGATACTGGCTCTCCAGCACCGAGAAAAACACCCGCCCGCCCAGCACCCGGAACAACACCGCCACCGAGCCGACGGCGCCGCGTAGCGCCGCGTCGATCATCACCTCATTCAGCCGCGCCTCGGCGAATATATCCGCCAGCACCCGCGCCAATGCCGTGTCCTGCGCTTCTATTGTTGGAAAATGCCCGGCGCTGAACAGCAGCGCCACGGAATCCTCCACCACCACGCGGCACAATCCATACCGCACCGACGGCCGCCGGTCGCGCAGTGGAATATATTCCCCCGCGCCATTGCGTTCCTCATGGAACTGATAGGGAAGATTGTCATACAACGTGCCATCCAGCACACGTCTCAGCGCTTCCAACCGCGCCACGCGCGCGGGCATTTGCCCATCCACCGGAATGGTGCCGCAAATCGTATCGAACATGGATTATCACAAACTTCCCTGTTATCGGCTTAATAGAGGCACATTCAGCCGCCGCGCCGGCGCCTGCACAAGCGTCGCCAGGCTGTTCACCGCGCGCGAAAGCGCGTCGATCTGGTCATCATGAATTCCATGCGGAAACTCCCGCATCTCGGCCAAGAGTGCATCATTCCAACCCCCTGCCACAATTTCAAAATTCCCCGCATCCACCTGCGTTGCCGCCGGCATCGCCCGCACCAGCTTGGCATCGCGCTCCGGGCTTGAAACAACCCTGAACCCAACCAGCCCCCGCGCCAGCATCGCAATCTGCGCCGCCCCTGCCTGCCCGGGGTCTTGGGGCAGAGAGATCATCGTCCCCATGCCGTCCAAACGCGCCGTCTCTTTAATCGCGGCCTCCACCTGTGCCGGCGAGCCCTGTAGGCGCCTCACATCCAGCACCACCAGCCTGTCATCTTCCGTCATCCCCAGCTTCAGCCCCACGGTGTAATCCGGCCGCCGCCCGCCGCCCGCCTGGGTCGCCGCCAAATCCCAGGCCCGCACGCTCATCTTCACATCCGGCGCCGCCGCCAGCCTGGTCACCGCCCCCACACGAAAGAGCCCGCTCTCCCGTGCTTTCGGCGCCTGCTGATACATGGCCGCGAAAGCCCGCTCGCCCACTTCACGGCGGCGCCGTTCCAACTCATCCGCACTCTGCAAGGCGGGCCACAACGGTTCGCCCGGGCCGCGTCCTAACTCATCACCCGCTTCCGCCAGCGCTGGCAGCCGTAGGCATCGCCAACCGCCTTCCGTCGCCAGCAACCGTCCGGCCAGATCATCCTCATGCCAGCGTGCCATAATCAGCACGACCCGCCCGCCCGGCTTCAATCTCGCCGTCAATTCCGCGCGGTACCAGTCAAACAACATGTCCCGCTGCGCCTGGCTCTCCGCCTCGGCCCAGTTCTTCACCGGGTCGTCAATCACGATCAGATCCGCCCGCCGCCCGGTAATCGGCCCGCGCACCCCGGCGGAAAAGTACTCCTCCCCGCCGGAGAGCGAAAACTTTGACGATGCCTTGGCGGCTTTCGCAATTTCCACCCCCAGCCACTCACCGTGCCGCGCCAATGTCGTGCGCACCCGGCCGCCGAAATAATGCGCCAGAGACGCCGTATGCGCCGCCGCGATCACCTGCGCGCCCTTGCCCCGCGCCATGAACCAGGCCGGAAACAGGACCGACCCGTAGGTTGACTTGGCCGATCCCGGCGGCATCTGCACCATCAGCCGGTCGCACGCACCATCGGCCACGCTCTGCAAATGCCGGATCAGCAATTCATGATGCGGAGCGGGTTTCTGCCCCACATCGCTCATCGCCCGGCGGGAGAATTCCAAAAACCCCGCCGCTTCGCTTAGCCTTTTGATGAAATCCCCGCCGTGTTCAGTAGAACCAGTGTGAAAAGAGATATACGTCAGACTGGGGAAGGTGGGCAATCAGAAAATAACACGAAGTTAGAAAAACTATCTTTCTGCCAATCCCGCCTGTATCCGCTTAATGGCCTGGCCATGCCAGCGCTGCACGGATTTACGGTCCGCTCCCAGCGCCTCTCCCAATCGGCGCCAGGGATAAAGATGCCGTCCCGTCAGCGGGTGTACCAGCGCCCGCGCCCCAGCAATCCGCCGCAGCACATATTGTTTCTCAGGAATAAACAGCAGCCAGCCAAACGCTTCATCCATCCGCGTCACCGCGGCGGCGGACGGTGTGGGGGCCCGCATCCGCGCACCTTCCCAACCATAGGCCTCTAAGGCGGTATGCACCACATCCATCTTTGTTATGCGCAGTCCAGTGGAATACCCGCGCGAGGGCATGGCAAGCACTGTCGCCCCGGCCTCCTCCAACCGTTCCACAATCATTTCAGCCGTCATCATCCCATCCATCATTCTTCTCCTTCCGGAAACGGCGCGTCAGTCAGCAATCCCCAGGTCAACGGGTGCCCCGCCCGCAAAGGGGCTCTGTTCGGGTCCTCCAGCCCATCTTCGTCTTTGCTCTTTATTGCCGGCGCCGGGCGCAGCGGCAGCGCCGCGTTCAGGCGCCGCCCCCGGTCAATCACCGTATTTCTGGACAGTCCCAACTCCTTGCCGATCGCCGCCCACGTCGCGCCTTCGTGGCGCATCGTCACAATCACCCGGTCGGCGGCCTGCGTCCAAACTCTAGCCTGCGGCATCTCATTCTCCATCCGTCTGGCGTAATGTTAGTGATACTAACTATATATGTCAAGAAATACTAACATTGAGTTTGTGGCCCGGCGTGTTAGAGTGGCTGTATGGCATCAAAGAAACAGTCCCCTTCTGAAACCGTCGGGGCCCGAATCAGGGCGCTACGCCTCGCAGCCAACATGACTCAGGATGAATTCGCGGAAAAACTTAATGTTTCACGTTCTGCCATCGCGCAGTGGGAAACCGACCGCGCCGGCCAAATCCGCGAAAATATGGAAAAAATTGCGAAGATACTGAATACTTCGCTGGGTTACCTGGTTTCTGGTGAAACCGGCTCCCTGCAGGGTGACGAGCTTGCCCTGATGCGGCTCTACCGCGCCTGCTCGGCGGAAGATCGCAAAATGCTCCTGCTCACGGCCCGCCGCTTGGCGCGCAGCTAAAGCCCAAAAAACTCCTTAAGTCTTTGATACGAGGTGGATTAAAAAATTATCCACCCGTCACTCTTCCCCTGGCTGCAAAAGCCGCAACTCCCGGTACACGCCGCTTTCCCGCGAAAAATTGCGATTATAATACGGATCCTTCGGCAAAACCGTTTCATAGCGCTGCCGCATCACTTCATTCTCGAACATAAATCGCGCCAGCTTGGCGTGGTCGAAATCATCGCCCCGGCTGACGCTTTCCCGATGTTCGGCAACTGAATCCGGCATAAAAACAATTTTATGCCCGGCTTGCCGCAACTTCACACATAAATCCACATCATTAAACGCCACTGAAAGCTCGTTTTCGTCAAACCCGCCGGCAGTATCGAAAGCTGATTTGCGCACCAGCATGCAGGCCGCCGTCACCGCGGAAACCTCCTGCGCCGCGATGGCATGCGCCATATAGCCCGGCGCATCACGGCCCAGGCCACGGAAGGCGTGGTCCGCCACGCCGCCAACACCCAGCACCACCCCGGCGTGCTGCACCGTCCCGTCAGTATACAACAGCTTCGCGCCCACGGCCCCCACCGCCTCATCGGCCATTGCCTCGTCCAGCATGCGCCGCAGCCACCCGGGCTCGTCCACGAACACATCATTATTCATAAACAGCAGGAAATCGTGCCTGGCTTCCCGCGCGCCGATATTATTGATGCGCGAGTAATTGAACGGCTCTGCAATGCGCAGCACCCGCGTCCCTTCAATATTTCCCTGCGCTGCCGCAAACTTCGCCGCTTCCGGCGTGGTCGACCAGTTATCCAATAGGATAATCTCGTACCCGACGCCCTTTGTATGTTTCCTGATCGCGTTCACGCATTCCAATGTCATGTCCACATGATCCCGATACGGAATCAGAATCGACACTTTTGCCTTCCTCGCCCGCGCCGCCGGAAATTTCCACTCCACCTTATAACAGGTCAAATTGCCGCGCGGCTCCACCTCGGCCGGCAGGCCCAGCCTTTCGATATGCCCCGCCACCGCCCGCGCCCCCGCCACAGCGGCTTTTGGCTTTGCAGCCGTGCCCGCCGCAGCGGTTGAACTCGCCGTCTTACGCCAATGGTACAGAATCTCCGACACATGATGAATCTGCTCCGGCACTAGCCTCTCGGTCAGCCGCAGCAGCAAATCATGGTCCTGCGCGCCGTCCAACACCGGGTCCAAACCGCCCGTCGCGCGCAATGTTTCCGCTTCCACCAGCACCAGGTGGCAGATGTAATTTATGTCCAGCAGGAAGCGGTGGTTGAATCCCGGCTTAAAATGCGGCTCGCTGAACGTCCCCCCGCGCTCAACCTTGTCCTCGTCGGAATAGAGCAGCTTCGCGCCAGTCGCCGCCTGGGCCAGCAGCATAATCTCCAGCGCTGCCGGCTCCAGCAGGTCGTCATGGTCAAAAAACGCAACAAACTTGCCCTGCGCCGCCTTCAATCCATCATTCGTGGCGCGGGCTATGCCGCCATTCTTCTTGCGTGGCAGCAATCTTATGCGCGGCTCCTCCGCCGCCAGATCCTTCATCACCGCCGTCAGCGTCGCATCGCCCCCGG
>JAGWOU010000335.1 GCA_028870815.1 Rhodospirillales bacterium
GGGGGTAAATGTCACGCATCCGTGCAAGCAGGCGATTATCCCGCTGCTTAGCGACCTCTCTCCTGACGCACAGGCGCTGGGCGCGGTGAATACCGTGCTGTTTCGCGGCGGCAGGCGGATCGGCCATAACACGGATTGGTCGGGATTTTCAGAAAGCTTCAGCCGCCGCTTGCAGGGTGCGGATTTGGCCCATGCGGTGCAGGTCGGCGCGGGCGGGGCGGGCAGCGCCGTAGCCTATGCACTGCTGAAGCTGGGCGTGACCAAACTTACGCTTATTGATGCCGATCTGCCCCGCGCTGAAGCGCTGGCCACGCGCTATGCGCCGCTTTTTCCCGATGCGGTCATCGAAGCCGCGGCGGCGTCGGAAGGCCCTATGCAAAGCGCCACCGGCCTTGTGAACTGCACGCCGATCGGCATGGCGGCCCATCCTGGCCTGCCCGTACCCGCCGCCCTGCTCAGGCCTGAACTCTGGGTGGCGGAAATCGTTTACTTTCCCTTAGAAACCGCGCTTGTGAAAGCCGCCCGCGCCTTGGGCTGCCGTGTGAGCGACGGTGGCGGCATGGCGGTTTTCCAAGCTGTCGCCGCCTTTCGCCTGTTCACGAGGCTTGAACCTGATGCTGAACGCATCCTGGCCAGCTTCTCGCGCTGAAACTCTATCTCTGATCGTCTATCCGTCTATCGCCGCCTATAAAAATGGGGAGTTAATAATGTCCGATACCGCTACAACCGGCATGCACGCCGTCGGCGCCACACGCGTCGGCCGCGTCCGGTACTTCATGCTGGCTCTGGTTTGCATTGCCGTGCTGGTGAATTATCTGGACCGCGCCATCATTGGCATCGCCGCTCCCAGCATCCGCAGTGAAATGCATATCGATGCCGCCTTGATGGGCTTCGTGTTCTCCGCGTTTTCCTGGAGCTATTTCATCGCCCAGGTGCCCATGGGTGCCATGCTGGACCGGTTCGGCAACCGCATCATCTACTTCCTCGCTCTCACCTTCTGGTCTTTGTTCACGCTGGTGCAAGGCTTCGCCTCCTCCGTGGGCGTATTCATCGGGTTGCGCATCGGCCTTGGTTGTTCGGAAGCCCCTTGCTTCCCGGCCAACAGCAATATTGTCGGCATGTGGTTTCCCCGCAAGGAACGCGCGCGCGCCATCGGCATCTATACGGCGGCTGAATATGTTGGGCTCGGCTTTCTCACCCCCATCCTGTTCTGGATGCTGAAGAGCTTTGGCTGGTCCTCTCTCTTCATCGTCACCGGCGTCGTCGGGCTTATCGTCGCCGCACTCTGGATCGCCAAATATCGTGACCCGCAGGAGAGCCAGGCTGTCAGCCGAGAAGAGCTGCAGCATATCTCCGCCGGCGGCGGGCTGACCGGCAAGGGCGTTTCCGGCTCCAAGTTCAAATGGGCGGACATGGCCGAATTGCTGCGCCATCGCCAGGTCTGGGGCCTGCTCATCGGCCAGTTCTCCGTCTATTCCACCTTCATTTTCTTCCTTACCTGGTTCCCCACCTACCTCGCCACCGCCCGCCATATGGGCTGGATCAAGGTCGGCTTCTTCGCCTCTCTGCCTTATATTGCTGGCTTCTTCGGCATCCTGTTCGCTGGCTGGCTGTCCGACATGCTGCTGCACCGCGGCGTCAAGCTCGGCACCGCCCGCAAGCTGCCGGTGATCATGGGGCTGCTTGGCGCCTCCACCATCATTGCCTGCAACTATGTGCAGTCCAATGCCATGGTCATCGCCATTCTCTCCTTCGCCTTCTTCTGCCAGGCCATGTCCTCCTCCGGCTGGTCCGTGCTTTCCGAGATCTCGCCGGTGGGTAAGCTGGGGCTCCTGGGTGGGTTGTTCTCCGCAGCGGCCAACCTCTCCGGCATCGTCATTCCCATCGTCATCGGCTTCATCGTGCAGGATACCGGCTCTTTTGTCGGGGCGCTGGGTTTCGTTGGTGCGGTGGCCTTCATTGGCGCCATTTCCTGGATCTTTGGCATCGGCGAGCTGAAGCCGATCACGTTGAAGCATCACGCCTGATTATCTTCCCCCAGCGCGAAAGCGGCCGCGCTGGGGATACACGAAGCCGCTCTCCATAAGACAACCAATAGGGATGAAAGGTTTCTCTATGCCGTTTTTCAACGCGCAGGGGCGGTTGGGCGCCCTTCTGCTGGCCGGCCTGTCGCTCAGCGCCACCGCCGCGCACGCGCAAAGCAGCTCTTTTCTAAACAGCTTTCTGACCCGCCAAACAATGACGGGAGACTGGAATGGCGGGCGGACCCGGCTGCAGGATGCGGGGCTCACCTTCAAGGGCTTCTATGTGGGTGAGTTTGCCGATGCCTTTTCCGGCGGTGAGCGTACCGGCAACGGCTATGCGCAACAGCTTGGCATCGGGATGGATGCGGATCTCGGCAAGCTCTTCGGACTGGAAGGCGGCACGTTGAGCATCGGCTTCAACCAGCGCCAGGGCCGCTCCGCCTCTGCGGATTTCATCGGCAACAGGCTGGCCGTGCAGGAAGTCTATGGCGCGGGCAACACGCTGCGCATTACCGAATTCTCCTATGACCAGAAATTCGCCCACGGTCTCGTCGACACCAAGGTCGGCTTCTACCCGATGGGCAATGATTTCGGCGTGATCGCCGATGGCTGCGACTTCCAGAATGTCGGATTCTGCGTGCATCTGCAGAATCTTCCTGCATCCTCCGGCTGGTCCGATTACCCCACAGGCAAATGGGGCGGACGCATCAAGTTCACACCGACGCCTGCCCTTTATATCCAGACTGGCGTTTATGATG
>JAGWOU010000336.1 GCA_028870815.1 Rhodospirillales bacterium
ACGATTACGCCGATGATGATTGGTGCGCCGGCAAGGGTGACAAAATGCATGATAAAAGGCGTCAGCGCGAAGATTCGGCCGACCGAAAGATCGACCTCACCCGCGATGAGCAACATGATCTCACCGCAGGCAATAAGGGTCCAAGGCGCAAAGAACTGGCTTACCGTCTGCAGATTTGCGTTGGTAAAGAAATTTGGCGTCAATATCTGAAAGACGATAACCAGAAGGATGCCGGCCAGCAGAATACTTGCCTCAGGCTTGCGCAGCAGCAAGGCAAATAGTTTTTTTCTTGTCTTGTTCACGTTTGTTTATCCCAAATACATAGATGCTGGCCGGCTTTGGATTAGCTGGCGATTGGGCCCGTGCGCGGCACGATCTGCTGCGTTGAGCTATTACCCTCATAGCGTGTAGCGGTGTTGAGATATGGGTCGACCGTTTCCTTGGTCACGAATTTCAGGCCGGTATTGATATTCGCCGGACCGACGAGCCCGCCGGAGACGAGGTACATCACCATCTCCATCACCGTATAGAAACCCTGCAGATAAGGCTGCTGGTCAATGGCGAAGCTGAGAATACCTTTGTGGATTGACTGCAGTGTGCGCGGCACGAGATCGAAGCCGCCGCCATGGATGCCTTTGTCAGCGAGATTGAATTCCTGCATCACCTGGCAAATGGATTGGGTGGAGCCGGCATCGACCGCAAACAGGCCTTTCACATCCTGATGACCGAGATAATAGGCTTTGATCTTCGGCAATTCAACATCGATCGTTGCGCCAGATGCGATCTCATCGTAAGTAATCGGTTTGCCGGAGGCCTTGATGGCGGCGGCAGCACCGTCAATGCGCGGCTGAAGGTTTAGCTGGCCGGGTGTAGCGATAAACAGCGCAACATGACCACTGCCGACCAGCTCGACGATCTTTTGTCCCATCTCATAACCGGATTTATAAAGATCCTGTCCGATATAGGCGAGGCGTTTATTGCCGCTATCGGCTGGAGCATCGGCATTGTAGGAGAAAACTGGAATGCCAGCCTGCAACGCGGCTGCGGTGGGGGCATTGAATGCTTTGGGGTCGACGATGGCGATCGCGATGGCATCAGCTTGCGAAGCGATCGCGGCGTCCATCGAATTGACCATCTCCCCGACCACGGCGTTTTCAGAGCCGGTCCATTGATAGTCGCAGCCGAAATAGGCGCAGGCATCCTGTATGCCGTATTGAGTCGGCACAAAGAACGGATTGGTGGTCACATGGTTTACGAAAACCAATTTCCAGCGCTTATGCGCTGGAAACGGACCGGATTCTGCGGCCTGCGCGTTTTTGGTCATTGCGGCCATGCCCGCAGCCGCGGCCAACAGCGCTGGGCCGCCTTGGACCATCATGCGGCGCCTGATATTGAGTTGTCCCTCGGATTTCTTGTTCTCGTCCATAGGCGTTTCTCCTCGTTGCCGTCTTGTGGCTTGTGAATTAGTGGTTAGGGATTATTTTAAACGTCGATTGATATCGGTCAAATACATAATGTTCTACATCCGATATCTCGTTGATTATCGAACCTGCGGCGCTTATCCCGCAAAATCTTGGCAGGGTATGCCTTCCATATCTGGCGTTAACTCAAATAACGCACCCGCCAGCGGTTCGGTTGCGCGCTGTGTTCCGTTCAATCCAATCGAAGCGGTGGTAACAAAGAGTCGATCCAGCTGTGCACCACCAAAGCAGCAGCTGCTAACTTGTGAAACAGGCAACGGCAAAGCACGGTCAAAGGTGCCATCGGCGGTGAAGCGGCTGACCCGACCGCCACCCCAATGTGCAACCCAGAGCCCACCTTGCGTATCCACCGTCATACCATCAGGAAAACCATCTGCCTCGTCGAAGTAGATGAATGGGGCGCGGCGTTCCAACTTGCCATCCAGTGTGCGGGTATAACGATAGATCGTGCGCGCGGCCGAGTCAGTATGATAAATATACCGCCCATCTCGGGAAATGGCCGGGCCGTTGGCGATGGTGTATCCGGTATCCACCATGAGGGTCGAAAAATCCGAACGCAACTGATAAAAATTGCCGCTAGGAACCGTATGGTTATCATCCATGCTGCCAAACCAAAGGCTACCGTCGATATCTGTTTTGGCATCGTTCAACCTGTTGCCTGGGAGATCTGGTTCTACAGATAGCCGAGGCGTGAAGCTTAGCTCAGGCTCAATTTTCAAAATCCCGATCTCATTGGAAATACCTGCAACAAAACCACCATCCCGGCGAGGCAGTGCCCAAGCCAGTTGGCCATGCAACGCCCAGTGTTGTGCCGTGTGGTCTGCGGGGTGGTAGCGATGGAGCCGTTGCCCTTTGATATCGACCCAATAAAGCGCCTGTTCCCGCACATGCCAAACCGGGCCTTCACCCAGAAGTGCGCCTGCCGGATCACAGAGCCTGACCGGAGATTCAGATCCAGCCGCCATCGACCGTGAATTCCTGTGCCGTGCAACCGGCGCTGTCATCTGCGGCCAGAAACAATGCCATGGCCGTGACGTGATCAGGCATAATGCGGAATGGCAGACATTGCTGCCGGGCACGCTCGGCATCGGCTTCCGGTGTCAGCCACAAATTGAGCTGGCGCTCGGTAATGATCCAGCCTGGCACGATGGTGTTGACGCGCACATGATATGGACCCAGGTCGCGCGCCAGCCCCCGAGTCAGGCCGTGAATGGCCGCTTTGGCGGCGGTGTAGGCGGGCATGCCGCCTTGGCCTTTTTTCCATGAGGAGGAACCAAAATTAATAATGCTGCCACC
>JAGWOU010000337.1 GCA_028870815.1 Rhodospirillales bacterium
CTGGCCAAGACCGCGCCCATCCCGTGCGTCGTGCGCACCGAGGGCATCGCCGAGGAAGACAGCCTGGCGGAGAATGTGCAGCGCGCGCCGTTGCATCCGCTAGATCAGTTCCGGGCGTTTCAGGCGCTGCGTGAGAAAGGGCAGAGCGAGGAGGAGATCGCGGCGGTGTTCTTCGTGCCGGTTTCGGTGGTGAAGCAGCGGCTGCGCCTGGCTGCTGTCTCGCCCCGGCTGCTGGAGGTCTATGCCGAAGATGAGATGACGCTCGACCAGTTGATGGCCTTCGCGGTTAGCCCCGACCATGAGCGCCAGGAACAGGTCTGGGAGGCCGTGCAGCGTTCCTACAACAAAGAACCCTACCAGATCCGCCGGATGCTGACTGAAGGCGCGGTACGCGCGAGTGACAAGCGGGCGCAATATGCCGGTGAGGATTATGTCGCGGCCGGCGGGGCGGTGATGCGCGATCTGTTCCAGCAGGATGATGGCGGCTGGCTGCAGGATGCCGGTCTGTTGGCCCGTGTGGTGGCGGAGAGACTGGAGCGTGATGCCGATGCTATCCGCGCCGAGGGCTGGAAATGGATCGAGCAGGCTCCCGAGTTCCCCTATGGCCATAATTACGGCCTGCGGCGCATTCCCGGCACGCGCCGTCCGCTGACGGAAGACGAGATCGCCCTGGTCGAGACGCTGCGGGCCGAGGCGGGGCAGATCGAGGAAGAAGCCGCCGCAGCGGATGAAATCTCCGACGATGCTGATGCCCGTCTTAATGAGATCGAAGCGGAGATCGACGCGCTGACCCAACGCCCGCCGGTGTACGACCCCGCCGAGATCGACATGGCGGGCGTCTTTGTCAGCATCGATGGCAGCGGCAAGTTGCGGGTGGAACGCGGTTATGTCCGGCCCGAGGATGAGCCGCCAGTGGTTGAGGATGAGGAAGCCAATGAGGCGACTTTGGCGGGTGAGGGCGGCGCGCAGGGGCAGGATGGATACGACGCAACCGATGGCATCGAGCCCGGCCGCGCGGATTCCAGAATCATCACCGCTCATATTGGCGGCGGGACGGAAGATGAGGCCGAGCCCGAGGAGGAAGACGGGTCGAAGCCGTTGCCTGACCGGCTGCTGACCGAGCTGACGGCCTATCGCACGCTGGCGCTGCGGGAGGCGTTGGGTAACGAGCCCGGCATCGCCTATTTGGCGCTGCTGCACGCGCTGTGCTTGCGGCTGTTCTATCGCTATGGCGCCGAATCCTGCCTGGAGGTTGAGGCCAAGAGCGTGATGTTCGGGGCCCAGGCGCCGGGTTTGGGCGATACGGCTTTGGCCGAACGCGTCGACGCCCGGCATCAGGGCTGGGCGGCGCAATTGCCCGAAGACGCCGCCGAATTGTGGGATAGCCTGTCCGGGTTCGACAGCGATAGCCGCGAAGCCCTGTTCGCGCATTGCGTGGCGCTGACGTTGAATGCCACGCATGATGCCTATAACCGCCGCCCCCGCGCATTGGCGCATGCTGGGCGGCTTGCCGAGCTATTGGCGCTTGATCTGACCGCCGCCGGGTGGGTGCCGAATGTGGACAATTATCTCGGCCGGGTGACCAAAGCGCGCATCCTCGAGGCCGTACGCGAAGCCAAGGGTGAGCAAGCCGTGCAGCGGCTGGAACACCTCAAGAAGACCGACATGGCGGAAGCCGCCGCGCAGGCGCTGGCGGGCACCGGCTGGCTGCCCGAACCGCTGCGCACGAAAGGCGTGGAAACCATAGTGATGCCGGCAGACGCCGCGGCATGGGTCACGCATAGCGCCGCCGTTGATGCCAGCGCGGAGGTGACCGGCGAGGGGACTGCGGCAGCCGATCTTCCCGCCGCCGACCATCATGAACGGCCCGAGCCGCACGAGATCGCGGCGGAGTGACCCAGAACCCCGAGGCGGCCACGGGCCGCCTCGTCTCTCTTCCTTCAACGTCTTTATCCCACCCCCAACCCATCAAAACCCGGCTTCGTGCCGGGTTTTGCATTTCTGGAGACAGATCATGTCAGACCATCACAATCCGGCACTTGGTCAGCAGCCGCCTGCCAGCCCCGATGCATTTTTGGCTTCATGGGAACAAAAGGAGCGCGCCTATCGTGAGCGCGCGTCGGCCGTGCTCGATGGCAACAAGAAAGCGCTGTTCGGTATTCTGGCGGAACATGGCATCACTGCCGTGATCGTCAATTTCGATGGCTATGGCGATAGCGGTCAGATTGAGGACATCGCGGCCCAGAGTGGCGATGTTGCCGCGGAATTGCCGGATGAGCGGATCGAGCTTTTCCGCCCGGCCTGGGATAGCCCTGACATCGAGCGCCAGACCCACACGGTACGCGAGGCCATCGAGGCGCTATCCTATGATTTTCTGGCGCAGACGCATTGCGGCTGGGAGAACAATGACGGCGCCTATGGCGATTTTACCTTCAACGTGACGGAAGGCAGCATCACGCTCGATTATAATGAGCGTTATACCGCCACCGAAAATTATTCCCATGAATTTTGAGGAGGCGGCAATGGCACATCCTTACCATCACGCTTTATCCTCCGCGAAAAAATGGGGCGGCACGGCGGAAGATTTTTTGCCACTGCATTCTTGGTTCGATGAGAGCAAGATGATCTCATCGGATTTTCGGCATCGGGCACTTCGCCATCATGCCGAGGGCATTTTTATGGCGGAGAGGTTTTTTGGCCATGTCATGACGATCTCGACGGGGCGCATCGTACCGGTGCGCCTGATCGGCGAGCAGCACGTTCATGA
>JAGWOU010000338.1 GCA_028870815.1 Rhodospirillales bacterium
CGGATAATTCCGTGTTCTCGGCGGGGTTGATGCGTACGCTGGTTTCCAGCACGGCTTCGTCCGGCACCTCATGGATGGTCAGGCTTTCATCGTCCAGCACGTAACGGTTGTCGCCCAGCGCTTCGCCGTTCAGGGAGATGGAGAGCAATTCCAGCTTGCGGCCATCCAGCTTCAGCGGGCCGGGGGCGTTGCGGCGCAGTTTCAGCCGGGCTTTAACGATGGTGGCCTGCGGGTCCAGTTCAAAATCCAGCGCCACATGCTCAACCTGGTAAGCGGGCGGCCGGTAGTCGGCGAGTTTCACCTGAGCGCGGGGCGCTATTTGTCCATCAGCCATGCTGCGTCCTGTTTCCTTCTGGCGAAATGCCACGCCGCGCTCATATGGTAGGGCATGGCGGACGAGACATCTCTTGAGGCGGAAATTTTTTCACGTATTGCCGATGTCGGGCAAGAGGCATGGGACGCTTGCGCGGGCGGTAATCCGTTCGTCTCCTATGCGTTTCTCTCAAGCTTGGAGGATAGTGGCTCGGTAGGCGGGCGCACGGGGTGGCATCCGCGCTATCTGGCGCTGCGCGGAGAGGGCGGGGCCGTGCTGGGCGTGGCCCCGGCCTACGCCAAAACCCATTCCTACGGCGAATATGTGTTCGACCACGGCTGGGCCAATGCGTTCGAGCGCGCGGGCGGCCGCTATTATCCCAAATTGCAGGTGGCGTCGCCGTTTTCACCCGTGCCGGGGCCGCGTTTGCTCAGCCATAGGCTGGGTGCCACGGAGATGGCGGTAGCCCTTGAGGCGGCGTGCGAGGCGGCCAAATGCTCCTCCGTCCACGTTACTTTCTGCACCGAGGCCGAATGGGTGGGCCTGGGCGAGGCAGGGTGGCTGCAACGGCTGGGCATGCAGTTCCATTGGGAGAATCCCGGCTACGGTAGCTTCGAGGATTTCCTGGCCGCCTTATCCTCGCGCAAGCGCAAGGCGATACGGCGCGAGCGGCGCGAGGCGCAGGCGGGGTTGAGCTTCCGGGCGCTAACCGGCGCTGAGCTAACCCCGGCGGTGTGGAAGCGATTTTACGAATTCTATCTCTCCACGGTCGATCGCAAATGGGGCGGGGCGTATCTAACGCCGGAGTTTTTCCCGCTGCTGGGTGAGCGGCTGGGCGAGAAAGTGGTGCTGATGCTGGCCGAGCGGAACGGCAAACCGATCGCGGGGGCGCTGAACCTGCTGGGCGAGAACGTGCTTTATGGCCGCAACTGGGGTTGCGTGGAGGATGTACCCTTTCTGCATTTCGAGCTCTGCTATTATCAGGCGATTGAATATGCCATTGCCCACGGCATTGGCCGGGTGGAGGCGGGGGCTCAGGGCGAGCACAAAATCCAGCGCGGTTACCTGCCGAAACCGACCTTTTCCGCCCATTACATTGCCCATCCCGGTTTGCGGGACGCGGTGGCGCAGTTTCTGGAAGTTGAGCGCGCGGAAATGCTGCGGGCGATGGAGGCGATGGCGCAGGAGGGCCCCTACCGCAAGACCGGAGAGGGCTGAACCGGCACCCAATCTGCCTTGACGCCGCGGGACTGACTGCCTACGCAGCCGCGTGCCCCGCTAAGGGGAATAAATAAAAGCCAGCCCCGGCGAAGGGAGAAGAGATGCAGCAATTGGTTCCGGGCGATACCGCCTGGGTGATGATGTGTACGGTCTTGGTTCTGTTGATGACCGTGCCGGGTTTGGCGCTATTTTATGCCGGGATGGTGCGCAAAAAGAATGTTCTCGCCACCATGATGCAGTCTTTCATGCTGTGCGCGGTGATGAGCGTGGTGTGGATGGTCGCGGGCTATTCTCTGGCCTTTGGGCCGGGAAATGCCTTCATCGGGGATTTCTCCCGCGTGCTGCTGTCCGGGCTCGCCGCGGGGTGGGACAAGCCCTTCACTATCGCCGCCGGAACCGCCTTCGCGCAGCCCACGACGATCCCGGAAAGCGTATTCCTGATGTTCCAGATGAGCTTCGCCATCATCACCCCTGCGGTGGTGACGGGCGCCTGCGCGGACCGGATGAAATTCTCGGCCCTGCTGGTGTTCTTCACGCTCTGGGCGTTGCTGGTTTACGCGCCGCTGGCGCATTGGGTGTGGTCGCCCACCGGCTGGCTGGCCCAGCGCGGCATCGCGGATTTCGCGGGCGGCACGGTTGTGGAGATCAATTGCGGCGTCACCGGACTGGTTTGCGCGCTCATGCTCGGCAAGCGGCTGGGCTATGGGCAGGAAAACATGGCGCCTTGGAATTTGAGCTATGCGGTCATCGGCGCCTCGCTGCTCTGGGTGGGCTGGATGGGCTTTAATTCCGGCGGTGCCATGGGGGCCACGCCGCGCGCGGGCATGGCGGTGTTGAACACGCAGATGGCCGCGGCCGGGGCGACGGTCGCGTGGACCTTCGTGGAATGGCTGGTGCGGGGCAAGCCTTCCGTGCTGGGGGCCATTTCCGGTGCGGTGGCGGGGCTGGTGGCGGTAACGCCCGCCGCCGGGTTCGTGCTCCCCGGTCCGGCATTGCTCATTGGCCTGGTGGCAGGTGCGGTCTGTTTCTGGACCGCGACCGAGCTGAAACATAAATTCAGCTACGACGACAGCCTGGACGCGTTCGGCGTGCATGGTGTGGCCGGCGTTATCGGCACACTGGCCACGGGCTGTTTTGCCTTCGGGCCGCTTTCAGGTGGAACCGCCGTGGGCGGCGCGCATTTGCTCGCGGTGCAGGCGCTGGGGGTGGCGGTG
>JAGWOU010000339.1 GCA_028870815.1 Rhodospirillales bacterium
GCGTGATTGACAAATGGCAAAGTTTAGATCATTATTCAATATAAAAAGTACCATTGGATGGAACGTAAGTGGCAAAGCGGGTAAATAGCCAAAAATCGCATCCGCCAAAGGCGGCGTGGCCAACCAGCGCCATGCCCACCTGTGACAATACTAACTCCATACACGCCAAAGCAGAGAGGATTTCATCATGAAAATGACGACCGAAGAGGCCTTCGTGAAAGTGCTCCAGATGCACGGCATCGAACATGCTTTCGGCATCATCGGGTCCGCCTTCATGCCGATTTCGGATCTGTTCCCTAAAGCCGGTATCACGTTCTGGGATACCGCGCACGAAACCAATGGTGGTTTGATCTGCGACGGCTACACACGCTCAACCGGCAAGATGGGCATGGCCATCGGCCAGAACGGCCCCGGCATTACCGGCTTCGTAACGGCGATTAAAACCGCTTATTGGAATCACACGCCGATGCTGCTGGTCACCCCGCAGGCGGCCAACCGCACCATCGGCCAGGGCGGCTTCCAGGAAGTGGAACAGATGGCGTTGTTCCGCGACATGGTTTGCTACCAGGAGGAAGTGCGGGACTCCGCGCGAATACCGGAGGTTCTGAACCGCGTCATTCTGAAGGCGAAGCGTCTTTCCGCTCCCGCGCAGATCAACGTGCCGCGCGATTTCTGGACGCAGGTGATCGACGTGCCGCTGCCCGCCATTCTGGATTTCGAACGCCCCGCAGGCGGCGCCAACGCCATCGCCGAAGCCGCGAAGCTGCTCTCCGCCGCGAAGTTTCCGGTGATCCTCTCCGGCGCCGGCGTGGTCCTCGCCAACGCCATCCCCGCCTGCGCGGCGCTGGCGGAACGCCTGGATGCGCCGGTGTGCAGCAATTATCAGCATAATGACAGCTTCACCGGCAGCCACCGCCTGGCCGTCGGCCCGCTTGGCTATAATGGTTCCAAAGCGGCGATGGAGCTGATCGCGAAGGCCGATGTGGTGCTGGCGCTCGGTACCCGCCTCAATCCGTTCTCCACCCTGCCCGGCTATGGCATCGATTATTGGCCGAAGACCGCGAAGATCATCCAGGTCGACATCAACGCGGACCGGATCGGCCTGACCAAGCCTGTCACCGTTGGCATCTGCGGCGATGCCCGGCTGGTGGCCGAGGGCATTCTGGCCCAGCTTTCGCAAACCGCCGGGGATGCGGGGCGCGAAGAACGCAAGGCGCTCATCCATCAGACCAAATCCGCTTGGATGCAGGAACTTTCCGGCCTGGACCATGAGGTGGACGATGAAGGCACAAGCTGGAACCACGATGCCCGCGAACGCGATAAAGACCGCATGTCTCCTCGGCAGGCGTGGCGCGCCATTCAGGCCGGCTTGCCGGGCGAGGCGATTATTTCCAGCGATATCGGCAATAACTGCGCCATCGGCAACGCTTACCCCACCTTCGAGCAAAGCCGGAAATATCTGGCGCCGGGTCTGTTTGGCCCGTGCGGCTATGGCTTTCCCGCCATCATCGGCGCCAAAATCGGCAATCCCGATACGCCCTGCGTGGGGTTTGCGGGCGATGGCGCCTTCGGCATTTCGATGAGCGAAATGAGCTCGATCGGCCGCAAGGAATGGCCAGCGATCACCATGGTGATTTTCCGCAACTATCAATGGGGCGCGGAGAAGCGCAACACCACGCTGTGGTACAGCAATAATTTCGTCGGCACGGAGCTGAACGAAAAACTGAGCTATGCCAAGGTGGCGGAAGGCTGCGGATTGAAGGGCGTGGCGGTAAGTACGCAAGCCGAGCTGACCAACGCCCTGCGCGAAGCCTGCGCGGCGCAGAAGCAGGGCGTCACCACCTTCATCGAAGTGATTCTCAATCAGGAACTCGGTGAGCCGTTCCGGCGCGATGCGATGAAGAAGCCCGTCGTGGTGGCCGGCATCAACCGCGAGGACATGCGCCCGCAAATCGTGAGCTAGGCGCCCGGAATAACGCCGTTCGGTTGTTGTGCATGATGCGTTGTGCTTAAACTCCGGCGTTTTTCATGTTCGCAAAAGCAATGGCGCCTGTTGACGCACACGACCCGGTTTTCTTTGGCCTGCTCTCAACCAGTTTCTTCCGCCTGCTCGGCCGGGAACTGATCCCCGACGCGGCCGTACGCAAGGAAGACGAGGCGTTCCAGGCCCTGTGGCTGTATCAGCACGCGCCGTTCTGCGTGCTGGCGCACGACACCCAGGCGGACCCCATGTTTACCTATGCCAATTGCGCCGCGCAGCATTGCTTCGGCTATGCGTGGGAGGAAATCATCCGCCTGCCCTCACGGCTTTCGGCCGAAGCGCCTGAGCGCGCGGAGCGCCAGCGCCTGTTGGATGCCGTAACCGGGAACGGCTTTATCGAGAATTATCGCGGCGTGCGCATCGCCAAAACCGGCCAGCGCTTTTGGATTGAAAACGCCGTGGTCTGGCAATTGCGCGATGAAGCCGGCGGACTGCACGGGCAAGCCGCCATGTTCCAGCCGCCGCGCAACGGCACCGGCCCGTAGGGAAGCTATCACGCCGCCACCCCTGCCCTTGTGCAATTCACCAGACGGGCATAAAGGGGTATTTGAAATACCTGTTTTTGGACAAACGAATATGCCTACCCCTGACGGGCTTGACGAACATGGCCTGACGGCTCTGATCGACAAGTTCTATGAAGAAGCGCGGGCCGACCCCCTGCTTGGCCCCATATTCAATGGCGCCATCTCAGACTGGCCCGCC
>JAGWOU010000010.1 GCA_028870815.1 Rhodospirillales bacterium
GGAAAGCAGCGTGGAGAACACCGGCCAGTTCTGGAACATGCTCTGCAGCAGCGCCATTCCCTCGGCCTCGCCATGCGCGGCCAGCAACTGCTCCACCGCCGTGCCGAACCCATACCAGCCCGGCAGCATGATGCGGCATTGCGCCCAGGAGAACACCCAGGGAATCGCCCGCAAATCCTCAATCGAGCGGCTCTTGCTCCGGCTGGCCGGGCGGCTGCCGAGGTTGAGCGCGGCGATTTCGGAAATCACCGTGGACTGCCAGAAATAATCCTCGAACCCCTCGGTCTCGTACACAAGGTTCCGGTAGGCGGCGAAGGCATTGTCGGAAAGTTCGCCCAAAGCCTGCATGAACGTCCCTTCCGGCGGCGCCGCCGCGGCCGGTTCGGCGCTCGCCGCCAAGGTGGCCGCCAGAATCACCTCCAGGTTCCGCCGTCCAACCTCCGCGTTGCCGTATTTCGCGGCGATCACCTCGCCCTGCTCCGTCAGCCTTATCTGTCCCCGCACCGCGCCGGGCGGCTGCGCCAGAATCGCCTGGTAGGATGGCCCGCCGCCGCGCCCCACAGAGCCACCCCGGCCATGAAACAGCCTTATCCGCACATCGTGCCGCGCGAATACCTCCACCAATCCCAGTTCGGCGCGGTACAGTTCCCAGCCGGAGGTGGTGAACCCGCCATCCTTGTTGCTGTCAGAATAGCCGAGCATCACCTCCTGCACATCGCCCCGCCTGGCCAGCAGGCGGCGATAAACAGGCGCGCGGAACAGCGCCTCCATGATCCCGGATGCCGCGCGAAGATCCTCGATGGTCTCGAACAGCGGCACAATGTTCACATCCAGCACTGCCTCGGCCGGGCGCAGCAGCCCGGCTTCCTTCAGCAGCACCGCCAGCTCCAGCATGTCCGAGAGGCCGTCGGTCTTGGAAATGATCATGGTGCGGATGCAGCGCTTGCCATAGCGCAGATGCGCGGCCCGCGCTTCGTTAAAAATCGCCAGCTCCTTGGCCGTCTCCGCGCTGTAGTTCACGTGCGGGGAGACCAGCGGCCGCGCCGTTTCCAGCTCCTTCAGCAACAGGCCGATACGCGCCTGCTCATCCAGCGCCAGATACTCCGTCCCCGGCTGCGCCACCGCGAGCAGCTCCGCCACCACGCGCTCATGCACGGCGGAGTTCTGCCGCATATCCAGCGGCGCCAGCGTCCAGCCGAATGCCTTGGCAGCGCGCAGCAATGCCCCCAGCCGACCTTGCGCCAGCGCCCCGGCGCCATGCGCCTCCAGCGAGCGCGCCACCACCAGCAAATCGGCGGTGAATTCTTCCACCTGCCCATAGGGTGCCGCATCCGCCCCGCGCACAGCGGAAGAGAGCCCGCCAATATGCTGCCGGCCCAGCAGCGCCTCGTACGTTGCCGCCAGCCGCGCCTGCACGCTGGCCAACGCCAGCCGGTAAGGCTCGCCCGCCCGGTGCTCGGACTTGTCCGGCGAGGCATCCGCCAACGCTTTCAACTCCGGCGTCACCTTCACCAACAGCGAGGCGAAGGGCAATTCCTTGCGCAGCGCCCGCGCCTCGGCGATGTAATGGCTCAGCGCCTTTTCCGCCTGGGCGGCCAGCGCCGCGCGCAGCACCTGCGCGTCCACAAAGGGGTTGCCGTCCCTGTCACCACCAATCCAGGTGCCAATTTCCAGGAAGGCCGGCAGCTCAGCCAGCCCCACCCCCGCCGCCTGCTCCATCGCGGCATAAAGCTTCGGCACCTCGGTGAAGAACGTCGCGTCGAAAAATGTCAGCGCGTTGCCCACCTCGTCCAGTACCGAGAGCTTGTTCTTCCGCAGCACCCGCGTCTGCCACAGGGTTACAACCCTGGCGCGCAGCTCCGCCTCAATCTCCTCATGCTCCTCACGCGTGTCGGCCAGCCGGTCGCGGCGGGTGAGCAAGGCGGCGATGGCATCCAGGCAGTCGAGAATAGAACGGCGCTGCACCTCGGTCGGGTGCGCGGTGAGCACCGGCGCGATATAGGCGCCGCCAAAAAACGCCTTCAGCCGCGCTTCGTCGAAACCATGCGTCCGCGCGCGGATCAGCCCGCCCGCCAGCGAGTCCTCACGCGGGGCGGAGCCCCCGACAATATGCGCCCGCCAGCGCCTTGTGTGGTGGTGGTCCTCGGCGATATTGGCCAGCGCTGAGAAATAGCCGAAGGCGCGGGTGATGCTGTTCACCTCATCGTCGGAAAGCCCGGCCAGAATCGTCTCCAGCTCCTCCTGCGCGGCCTTGTCCTGATCGCGATGATAGCGCACCGCGAGCTGCCGGATGGTCTCGATCAGCCCAAAGGTCGCCGGGCCATCTATGGCGCGGATTGTATCTCCCAGAATCCGCCCCAGCAGGCGAATATCCTCACGGAGGGCATCATCGAGCGATTCAGGGCGGCGCGCTTGCACTTCAGACGTATCCATGCCTGTATCAAACGCCCTTCGCGCCGCCGCGCAAGTACTTTTGCACCGCAACAAGCTGAGGCGGCGCCCTTCTTCCCCGACGCCGCCTCACACATTGCTTACGTGGTGCGGTTTTCCACCAAATCAGTCACCACGCCGGGGTCGGCCAGGGTGGAGGTATCACCCAGGCTGTCCGTCTCGTTGGCAGCGATCTTGCGCAGGATTCGGCGCATGATCTTGCCGGAGCGCGTTTTCGGCAGGCCCGGCGCCCACTGAATCACATCCGGCGCCGCGATCGGGCCAATCTCCTTGCGCACCCAGGCCACCAGCTCCTTGCGCAGCGCCTCGCTGGGTTCCGCGTCGGCCACCAGCGTCACATAGGCATAGATGCCCTGGCCCTTGATGTCGTGCGGGAAGCCCACCACGGCGGCCTCGGCCACCGTCTCATGCGCCACCAGCGCGGATTCAACCTCCGCCGTGCCCATGCGGTGACCGGAAACGTTAATCACATCGTCCACCCGGCCGGTGATCCAATAATAACCGTCCTCGTCCCGCCGCGCGCCGTCGCCGGTGAAATACAGGCCCTTGAAGGTGGAGAAATAGGTCTGCACGAAGCGCGCATGGTCACCAAACACGGTGCGCATCTGCCCCGGCCAGCTATCGGAGATGCAGAGATTGCCTTCCGTTGCCCCGAAAAGCTCATGACCCTCGCCATCCACCAAGATCGGCTTCACGCCCGGCAGCGGCAGCGTCGCGGAACCCGGTTTCAAATCCGTGACCCCCGGCAGCGGCGAAATCATCAATCCGCCAGTCTCGGTCTGCCACCACGTATCCATGATCGGGCAACGGTGCTCGCCCACCACCCGGTCATACCAGTGCCACGCCTCCGGGTTGATCGGCTCGCCCACCGAGCCCAAGATCCGCAGCGATTTGCGGGAAGTTTTCTTCACCGGCGCCTCGCCGTCGCGCATCAGGGCGCGAATTGCCGTGGGGGCGGTGTAAAAGATGTTCACCTGGTGCTTGTCCACCACCTCCCAGAAGCGCGAGGTAGTGGGATAGTTCGGCACGCCCTCGAACATCAGCGTCGTGGCGCCATTCGCCAGCGGACCATAGACGATATAGCTGTGCCCGGTCACCCAACCCACATCCGCCGTGCACCAGTAAATCTCGCCGGGATGGTAGTCGAACACATATTGGTGGGTGAAGCTCGCCCACACCATGTAGCCGCCGGTGGTGTGCAAAACGCCCTTCGGCTTGCCGGTGGAGCCGGATGTATAAAGAATGAACAGCGGGTCCTCCGCGTTCATCTCCACCGGCTCATGCGTGGCGGGTACTTTCACCGCCTCCTCGTGCAGCCACACATCGCGGCCATCTTGCATGGCCACGTCGCCGCCGGTGACTTTAACCACCACCACGTTCTTTACGCCCGGGCAGGTTTTCAGCGCCTCGTCAGCATTCGCCTTCAGCGCCACGCGGCGGCCACCGCGCCGCCCCTCATCGGCGGTAATCAGCGCCACAGAGCCGCAATCCTGGATCCGGCTGGCGAGTGAATCCGGTGAAAACCCGCCAAACACCACGGAATGGATGGCGCCGATCCGCGCACAGGCCAGCAACGCCACCGCCGCCTCCACCACCATCGGCAGATAGACCGTCACCACGTCGCCTTTTTTAATGCCCCGTGCGGTCAGCACATTGGCCAGGCGGCACACCTGCCAATGCAGCTCCCGGTATGTCACTTTTTTGGATTCGTTCGGGTCGTCGCCCTCCCAGATAATCGCCACCTGGTCGCCGCGCTCGGCCAGATGCCTGTCCAGGCAGTTGGCGGCGGCGTTCAGCGTGCCGTCCTCGAACCATTTGATCGAAACATCGCCAAAGAACGTCGTGTTCTTGATCTTTGTGGGCGGTTTCATCCAGGTGATGCGCTTGCATTCTTCGCCCCAGAATCTCTCGGGCTCGGCGTCGGCGCGCCGGTACATTTCCTCATAGCGGGCACGGCTCACCAGCGCCTTGGCGGCGATCTCGGGCTTCACCGGAATAATCTCGGCGTGAGACATCTTGCTGGCTCCTCCTGTTTTGCTTTTCTGTGAAAGCATTATCGCAAATTTTCGTAAACCGTGCCAAGGCTGACACGTTCTGGCGCATGTGGCTCCTCACCGCCCTGGCAAGGCCCGCCTTCGCAATCGTTGACAAAACTTTATGTTTCTGTGCCTGCTGACAACCACAATCGACTTTGGACTTGACTTGAGTTCGCGCGCTCCCAGCGGCTGGACGTTAGACAAGGCGACCAGAAACCGGTTGTCCCGGCTAAATCCGGGCAAGTGTTATGTTTTGAGGAGCGACGAAGACAATGCCGATCGGTACCGTGAAGTGGTTCAATACAACTAAAGGCTTCGGATTCATCGTGCCGCAGGATGGCGGCAAGGATGTGTTCGTGCACATCACCGCGGTGCAGTCCGCCGGCATGCGCGGCCTGAATGAAGGCCAGAAGGTGAGCTTCGACATCACCAAGGAGCGCGGCAAGGACGCCGCCGTTAACCTAAAGGCCGTCTAGTGTCCTGCCCCGGAAAGTCGCAAAGCGAGTTTCTGGAATAAGCAGCCCACTGTTCTGGCATCATCCGCCCGTATTGGGCCCGTAGGCGATGGCGAACTGGTTAGCCGCTTCCTCGATCTCCTGATCGGAAAGCAGCACCGGTCCGCCCGCCTGCAAGGACAGCAGATATTGCTGCGCGAGCACCTCCAGTTCCGTCGCCGCCCCCAAAGCCGCGAACACATCCCGCCCCAGCGCCAGCGCGCCGTGGTTGGCCATCAGGCAGGCCGTACGCCCTTCCAGCGCCCTCAGCACCGCGTGTGAAAGTTCCGCCGTGCCGAACAGCTCATAATCCGCGCAGCGCACATTACCGCCGCCAAACCGCGTGACCATGTAATGGCAGGGTGGAATCTCCCGCCGGGCCATGGAAAGTGCCGTGCAATACGGCGCATGGTGATGCACCACCCCGCCCACTTCCGGCCGGGAGAGATACACGTCCAGATGAAACCGCCATTCGGAGGAGGGCCGCAACCGCCCCTCATGGCTCCCATCCGGGCGCAAAAGCGGGATCATCTCCGGCGTCAACGCCTCATAGGGCACGGCCGAGGGGGTAATCAGTATCCCCTCCGCCCCGCGTAGCGACACATTGCCGGACGTACCGGCGGAAAGGCCGCGTGACGCCATGGCGCGCGCGGCGGCAATGAGATTTTCCCGGTCTGAAGCCATGGCGCGGCATAGCACGTGGTTTTACGGCGCATATAGTTAAGTGTTGACTTATCTATCTGGCCGTCTCTATAGTTAAGCAAATGCTTAACCAATCAGCCGCACTCGACCTCACCTTCCAAGCCCTGGCAGACCCCGCCCGCCGCGCCATGCTGGAGCGTCTGTCCACCGGCCCCGCCTCGGTCAGCGAGCTGGCGCGGCCGTTTTCAATGTCCATGCCGGCGGTGTTGCAACATCTGGCGGTGCTGGAAACCGCCGGCTTAACCCGCTCGCGCAAATCCGGACGGGTCCGCACCTGCGAGATCAACCCGCAGGCGCTCAACACCGCGCAAGACTGGTTGGCCGCCCGCCGCGCGGAATGGGAGCAGCGGCTGGACCGGCTGGAAGCCTATCTCACCGAACTGCAAAACAAGGATCAGGGGAATGGATGAGTTTCAACCCGGCATAAAGCCGCAACCCTTAAAGATGTCCCGGCTACTGAACGCGCCGCGAAACGCCGTGTTCCGTGCCTGGAGCGACGCCGCCTTCGTGAAGCGCTGGTTCGCGCCGGAAGGCATCACCATCCCCGAGGCGGTGGTGGAATTGCGCCCCGGCGGGCGGTTCGATATCTGCATGCGCCTGCCGGATGGCGCTGAACATTGGATGCGCTGCCGCTTCACGGAGGTGACTGAACCGGAAAAAATCGTGTTTGCCGGCACCGTGGACGGGCCAAACGGCAAATGGTTCAACGCCGTCACCACCATCACCCTCGCGGAGGAAGCGGGCGGCACGCGCCTTAACGTGGTGCAGGAATATGAGGTTTTCGCAGCCGAGGCGCTGGGCGCCCTCAAAGGCGCGGAAGCGGGCTGGACCTCCACCCTGGCGCAGCTTGGGCGGGAAGCCGAACGCCTCGCCACCCCCGCCGTGCACGGCAGCTTCACGCTGGAGCGCCAGCTTTCCGCGCCGCCAGCAGCGGTGTTCCACGCGTTCACCGACCTGGAAGCGAAATCCCGCTGGTTCGCCGGCGGCACCGGGCAGCAAATCCTGGCCCGGCGCATGGAGGCCAAGCCCGGCGGGCGGGAACATGTGCATGGCCGATGGGCGGACGGCACGGAATCAATCTTCGATGCCGTTTATTTCGAGGTCCTGCCAAACCGGCGGCTGGTTTACGCCTATGAGATGCATCTCAACGGCGTCAGAATCTCCGTCTCCCTGGCCACGCTGGAGCTAATGCCGGACGGCGCGGGAACCCGCCTCACCGTTACCGAACAAGGCAGCTTCCTGGATGGTTATGAGGATAAGGGCGCCCGTGAACACGGCACCGGCTTCCTGCTGGACCGTCTGGTTCATGCCTTGGGCGGCCCGCCCCCCGCTACGGCGCTGGCGCGAAATTAAGGTCGGGCGAAAGCTTCATGGCGCTGCCATTCCAGCGCAGCGCCAGCGTGGCCTGTTTCACCGGCGCCTTGGCAAAACTCTGCGCGAGGCAGGCGGCCCGCGCATCCTCGCCGCTCACATAAGAAGCCTCGGCTTCAGCCCCGCCATCCGCCGGGCGCAGGCCGCTGATGGAAAGCAGCACCGCCTCATCGCTGCTGCGGTTCTGGCAATTGCCGTTCGGGTCCACGGTGCCGCGCAAATCCGCCGCGCGCAGCAAAGCCGGTTTCTCGCCCTGGGGCGGCGGCAGGTTCTGCACCGTCAGCAGGCTGTCCGTCTCGCCCTGCTCCTGGCCGCTATAAAGGCACAGAAATTTTGCCCGGCCGTCGGGGTTCAAAGACACGCAATGCCCGGCCTGCCCGCCAGGATACCAGCCTTTCAGCTTCCAATGCCCCGGCCCGCCCGCGAATAAAATGCCGCCGCCCAGATTCGTCGCCAGCGACTCAAAACTGCCGGCATAGGTCACATAGGCGTCATCGGCATCCGCACTGGTCAAATGCCCATAGACCACGCTTTGCAGCGTAATGCCGAGCCCCAGCCCCGCCCCGCCGTAATCCTGGCTGGGATAGCCGGGCAGCGTGGTGCATTGATGCGCGAACCCGCCGCCAGGATCAGATGCGCCGCCACACACCAGCGGCAAAAACGCCGCCTGCTCCGCCCCGCTCAACGCGCGCGGGCCGTGATTCGCCGGTGTTTGCTGCCCCGTCTGCCCGCTCGTGCCAGCCCGCTGCCCGTGCGGCCAGAATAAAAGCAGCCCCGCGCCAATGATGACGAGCAGCGAAAACAACGTGGCGAGGCGCTTCATCGAAAACTCCCGAATCGTTCCACAACACGGCTTGCCCCTTTTCCCGGTAACGGTAAACAGGCTGCACGTTAAGGTTTTGGAAAGGTGGAAAAATGGTCCTGCGGCGTGTTTTGCTTAGCGGCCTGCCCGCCCTGCTCACCGGCTGCGCCGCTTGGCAGGCTCCCGGCTATAACCTGCCACCTCTGCCCGCCCCGCCGCCCGGACCATACAAGCTCGGTCCCGGCGATGTGCTGAACATCCGCGTTTACGACCAGAGCCAGATGTCCGGCAGCTATCATGTGGACGATAGCGGCTATGTCGACCTGCCGCTGCTCGGGCTTATTGAGGCCGGGGGCGGCAGCACAGATGCGCTTTCCACCCGCATCGCCCAGGCATTGCAGGCCAAGCAGCTCATCCTCCACCCATCCGTCGCGGTGGAGGTTTCCACCTACCGGCCCTTCTATATCCTGGGCGAAGTCACCACCCCCGGCCCGTACCCATACCGCCCGGGCATGACAGTCCTGACCGGGATTTCCATTGCCGCCGGGTTCACCTACCGGGCCGAGACAGCCTATGTGGGGGTCACGCGCAATATTGGCGGCAGCGCCGCACAATACCGCGCGCCAACTTCCGCGATGGTACAGCCGGGCGATGTCATCACAGTCTTTGAGCGCCGTTTCTGAAACCAACCCCGGCTCTATCCCAAAGAGCACGGCGCTCGCGCTGATCGTCGCAGGGTTCGCCACCTTCGTGAACATGTGGTGCACCCAGGCCATTCTGCCGGTTCTGGCGAAAAGCCTGCATGTCTCGCCCGCGCTCACCGGCTATACCGTTACCGCCCCACTGGTGGCCACCGCCGCCATGGCCCCCCTCATCGGCATGGTCTCGGACCGTTTCGGCCGGCGGATCTTCATTCGCGGCGCCGCGCTGCTGCTGGTCATTCCCACCGTGCTGGCAGCGTTTTCCACCAGCCTTGGCATGCTCATCGCCTGCCGCTTCGCGCAGGGGCTGCTGCTGCCCTTCATCTTCACCATCGTCATCGCCTATATCAGCGACGAGATGAGCCCCGCCAACGCCATGAAGATGGTGGGCATCTACACCTCCGGCACCATCAGCGGCGGGTTTTCCGGGCGTCTGATCGTGGGCTTCGTCACCGCCCTGTTCAACTGGCGGGCCGGGTTTCTGGCCATCGGCCTCATCACCCTGGCGGCAGCCCTCACCATCGCCTTCCTGCTGCCGCGGGAAAAACGCTTCAGCCCCACCACCGGCATTAGCGGGGCGCTGGCCTCCTTTCCCAACCATCTCTCCAACAAACGGCTGCTGGGCACTTACGCGGTGGGGTTCGGGGTGTTGTTCACCCTCACCAGCGTCTTCACCTTCATCAATTTCCGCCTCGCGGAAGCGCCCTATTATCTTGGCCCGGCGGCACTGGGGGCCATTTTCATCGTCTATCTGGGCGGGGTCGCGGCCAGCCCGGTGGCAGGGCGGCTGGGTGCTAAAATGAACCGTCGGATGCTGATGGCCGGCTGTGTCGGGCTCATCCTGGCCGGGCTGGCGCTTACGCTGTTTGCCTCGCTCTGGATTATCTGCCTGGGGCTGCTGCTGGTCTGCCTCGGCGTATTCCCGCAGCAGACTTTGGCCACCGGCTTTGTCGGCATCGCCGCGCGCGGGGCGAAATCCACCGCCGTCGGGCTTTACGTGACTTCCTATTACATCGGCGGTAGCTTCGGCGGCATCATCCCCGCCGCCGCCTGGCACAGCACGGGCTGGGCCGGTTGCGCCGCCATCACCGCCGCTGTGCAGCTCTGCATGCTCGGCTTCGCCTGGAAAAGCTGGCGGGACGCCCCCCTCAGGACCGGAAATTCACCGGACGGCCCATCGGCTCACCCGTCACCTGCCCCTCATACATCACCACCTGGCCGCGGATAATCGTCGCCATCGGCCAGCCAGTGCAGTCCATGCCGTCAAACGGCGTCCAGCCGCATTGGCTGGCGATCCAGTCATTTTCGATCCGCCGTTTGGCTTTCAGCGCCACAACCGAGAAATCCGCGTCGTTTCCGGCCACGATGCGCCCCTTGCCTACCGCGCCGTAAATCCGCGCCGGGCCTTCGGCCATCAGCTGCGCCAGCCGAAGCAAGGAGAACCTTCCCTCATTCACTTGGCTCAGCATCAGCGGCAGCATGGTCTGCACGCCGGTTAGGCCCGCAGCCACGGCGGGCCAGGGCTTTTCCTTGTTCGCGCGCGGATGCGGCGCGTGGTCCGAGCCGATATTATCCACCGTGCCATCCGCCACCGCTGCCCAGGCGGCGTCCATGTGGCGCTTCTCGCGCAAGGGCGGGTTCATCACCGCGTAACCGCCCAATCTTTCATAAACCTCAGGTGCGGCCTGCAATAAATGATTCACCAGCACCTCGCAGCCCATCAAATCCTTGTGCTCGCGCAGGAACGCGAATTCCTCGGCGGTGGAAACATGCAGAATATGCGCCGGGCGCCCGGTGAGCTCGGCGATGGCGGTGATGCGCCGCGTGCCCTTGAAGGCGCATTCCACATCGCGCCACACATAATGGTCGCTGTAAGGCCCGCCTTTCTCGAACTCGGCCTTGCGTTCCTGCAAGCGTTCCTCATCCTCGGAATGGAAAGAAACGCGCCGCCTGCCGGAACGCATCAGCCGCTCGATGCTCACATCATCCGCCACCAGCAGGTTCCCGGTGGAAGACCCCGCGAAAACCTTCATGGCGCACACGCCGGGCAGGCTCTCCAGCATGCCGGTCTCGTCCAGATTATCCATGGTGGCGCCGGCGAAAATCCCGATATCGCACCAGCTATGGCCGTTGATGTAATCATGCTTGGCCTGGAGGGTCGCCACATCCACACCCGCCGGGTTGGTGTTGGGCATGTCGAAACAGGCGGTCACCCCGCCCAGCACCGCGCCGAGCGAGCCGGAGAGCATATCCTCCACCCCCTCGATACCGCCCTTGCCGCCGTCGCGGAAATGCACATGCGGGTCGATCACGCCCGGCAGCACATGCAGCCCCTTGGCGTTGAACCGTTCCGCCGCCTGACCGAGATTGGCCCCAATGGCGGCGATCTTGCCGTTCTTCACGGCGATATCGGCCTCGGCCTCGCCCCAGGGGAGAACCAGCGTGCCGTTTTCAAGGATCAGATCATAGCTCATGGCAAACCCTATAAACCCAAAAGCCGCAACGCGGCAGCAGTGACGGCCTCGACCGTGAGACCTTCCATCGGCGCCTCGCCCTCAGGCCCCGGCGCCACCGCCACGGCGGTACGTGGCCCGGCAGGCGCGTATTCGCTGGCCTTGGAGCGGCCAAACAGCCCCAGCGTGGGCGTACCCGCGGCGGCGGCCAGATGCATCAGCCCGGAATCATTGCCCACGAACAAGGCGACGCGGCGCAGGCAGGCGGCAGCCTCGGGCAAAGACAAATGGCCGCATAAATCCACCGCCTCCGGCAGAGCGGCGAGCACGGGCGCCGCCAGCGCCGCCTCCGCCGCGCCCGGTCCGCCGAACACCGCCGCGCGGGCGCCAGGGATTTTCGCCCGCAATTCATAAAACAAATCTATGAATCTTTGCGCCGGCCAGACCTTGCCGTCCCAGTTCGCGGTGGGGGCAAGCGCGATCACCGGCCCCTCGCCCATCAATGCCGCGGCCTTGGCCTCGTCATCCGAGCCGGTCCAGGCAACGGGCAAAGGCGGCGGATCAAACCCCAACCCGGCGCCGAGCTGGGCATAGCGCCGCCCCGGCCTGCGTCCGCCCTTCAGAATATGCCGCTTCCGCGCCGCCAGAAACAACGTGATGCCGGAGCCGCGCACATCCACCGCGATGTCCCACACATGCGGCACGAGCTTGAGCCAGAGGCGCGGCCAATGGCGGTCGAAACTCTCCTTCTCGAATACGATCAGCCGCTCCAGCGCCGGAAAGCGGGTGAACACGCCCTCGGCCACCGTGCCGCAGGCAATGGTGAAGCGCGCCTGCGGATAATTCAGCCGCAGCTGCTCCAGAATCCCGCAGGAAATTACCGCATCGCCAATCCGCGAGGACGTAATGAACAATATCTTCATCTGCTGCGCCTGTAGCGTGAAGCCACCACCCCGGCAAACGTCCGGGCTTGCCGCAGCCCCGCGCGCCCGCCATCTTGGGGGCATGAGCAAGATCGCGCCTTTGCCGCATCGCGGCGTTCTGGAACTCAGCGGCGCTGACCGCGTGGCCTTTCTGAACGGCCTTGTCAGCAACGAGGTTTCGCGGGCCACGCCCGGCCGGGCGGTGTGGGCCGCGATGCTGACGCCGCAAGGCAAATACCTCGTGGATTTCTTCATTTTCTCGGATGGCGAGCGATTGCTGCTGGATGTGCCGGTGGCCGAGATCCCGGCGCTCGCGCAGAAATTGCGGCGCTACAAGCTGAGGTCGGCGGTCGAAATTAAAGATGTGTCAGGCGACCTCAAGGTATTCGCCGCTTGGGATGGCATGCCCCCGCCAGTGCCGCTGACAGCCGCCGACCCCCGCCTGCCAAAGGCGGGGTATCGCTGCCTGAGCGAGGATGAGGTGCCCTGCAACGCCACGGCGGAGGATTACGCGGCGCATCGCATCGGGCTCGGCCTGCCGGACGGTGCGCCAGACCTTGAGCCCGACAAGACCCTGCTGCTGGAGGCGGGCTTCGATGAGCTGAGCGGGGTGGACTGGGAGAAGGGCTGCTATATGGGCCAGGAACTGACGGCGCGAACCAAATATCGCGGCCTCATCAAGCGGCGGCTGATGCCGGTGAAGCTTGGACAGCCCGGCCTGAAAGCCGGCACGCCGATCCTCGCCGATGGGCAGGAGGCGGGCACGCTGCGCTCCGGCGCAGGAAATCTGGCGCTGGCCACATTGCGGTTGGATGCGATGGATAAAAAACTGGCCGCGGATGGGGTAGAAATCACCCCCCGCCCGCCAAGCTGGATGAAACTTTCAGCAGGTTAAGCGGCGCCAGCCATCTCCGCCGCGCGGGACTGAAGCTTGATGCAATCCGCACCCGGGTCGCGCAGCAACGACCAGCCAGACCTCGGCAACCGCCCTTCGACAAAGCCCGATGTCTCGAAATGCGCGCTGGCGGAGACCACCGTGCCGCCGCGAATGGCATCGGCGACATCGGGGTATTCCGTCAGATACCAAGTCTCATCGACCGCAACCGGACGAGGCAAACGGTTCTCGAAATAGCCTGCTATGATATAATGCGCCCGAGCGGATTTAAGCTCACCGGATTTCACGGCCGCTGCCACGTCAGCGTTGGTTTTAAGATACCATGCCTCGTCGACTTCAACGGATTCAAGAAGCATCCGAATCAAGGCGAATAATTTGGCTTCCTGAAGTTCAACGTAATGGCCCGAGGCGGGGCCAACGTCGCTCATGAGATAACCATATGCCAGCATGAGATTCTCAACAAAAATTAATGATCAGGCCGCGCTGGCATTTTAAGCAGGCCGCGCGCTGCAACGCAACATGATAATCTTAAATATGCCGTAAATATATCGTAACGATCTGCGTTTCTAACTGCCTCGCAATAATTTTATTCATATGTTTGCAAGCCCGGCCTTGAGCGCTGCGCATCAATAAGAGACAAGTGTGTTCAGGCGCTAGCCGCATGGTGGTTGGCGCGAAGTTAAACATTATGGGGCCTCGATGGCGATTAAGGGACATGTGGACACAATGGAAGGCAGCTACCTTACGGGGTGGGCTGCCTCTGTGCCCGATACTGGAAATTGCGCCATCACCGTCGTTGATATTGAGGGCAAGCTGCTCGCGAAGGGCCGCGCCTCTCGCCATCGGCCAGACCTTGCGACGTTGGGACTTGGCCGTACCACCTTAGCCTACCGGATCGCGATACCGCTCGGCACCGAGGCCAGGCGACTACGGGTGCTGGCGAATGGGGAAGAGCTTGTCGGCTCGCCGCTGGATATCGGCCCGGGGCTTTATGACGGGGTTTGCGCCGTGGAAGCCGACATGGTGACCGGTTGGGTGACCGAACGCACCAGAACCCTGGCGCCGCCACTCATCACCGTGGTGAACAGCGCGGGCGTGGAAGTTGCGCGCGGCGCCAGTATAATCGAGGAACGGCCAGCCGACCCGCTCTTCACGCCGGCACGTTTCAACCTGCGGCTTAACAGCGATTGTTTCGGTGCCGGAGAAATTCTGCTGAACGTCTTTGCAAACGGGATGCTGATTGGGCGAATAAGCTGCAACTTGAAGTTGCGTGCAAATCTCGAGGTCATTTCGCCGGAGCGTGCCGCGGGTTGGGTTCTCTCGCCGGATGTGCCATCGCGTAATTTCGAACTGGCGGTATACCGCAACGGTAAGCTGACGGACACCACGTTTTGCGACCGGAAGCGCGCCGATGTGCAGGCGCATTTTCCGGATTGTGAAAACCCAGGCTTCGACATCACGCTTGACCGAGCCAACACGCCGGCCGACGAACCAGTGGCAATGAGCATCCGCTTCGCCGATGGCGCGCGAGACTTGTTCGACGGGCCCTATCTGCTGGCCGGCCGCCCCGCCGCGGTGGCGGCGATTTATAAGGCAGCGCATCTGGCAAATGCCGAACTGCCGGGGATAAGGGCGGGCGAGCGCGCGGTGCTGACCGAAGCGCTGCAAGACTATCTCGCGAAAGTGCGCGCAAGCGAGGGCATAACGCTCAGCCGGCAGCCGGATTTCCTGCCCGAAGCCGCGCCGGCGCTGCGCATGGCGATCATTGTGCCGGTGTATCGCGGGGTGGAGGTGACGAAAGCCTGCATCGAGTCCGTGCTCGCGCATCGCAACACGGCGGCGGATCAGCTCATTCTCGTTAACGACCGGTCGCCTGACGCGGAGATGAGCGGCATGCTGGCAGCCTACCGCGACATGCCGAATGTGATTTTGCTGGAAAACGCAGACAATCTCGGCTTCGTCGGCACGGTGAACCGGGGCATGGCGGTAAGCCAAGGGATCGACACGGTGCTGCTGAATTCCGACACCGTGCTGCATGCCGGCGGGCTGGATGAGCTGGCCCGCGTCGCCTACGCTCGTCCAGAAATCGGCACCGTGACGGCCATGTCCAGCAACGCCACCATCTTCTCCTACCCCAACGCGGAGCTGCGAGAGGATGCGCTGGCGGACATAAGCTGGCCAGCCCTGGCCGCGCTGGCGCTGACGGAAAACGCCGGAACCTGCGAGGATGTGCCCACTGGCCACGGCTTTTGCATGTTCATCAAGCGCGAGGTGATCAAGCGTATCGGCGTTTTGGATGAAGCCTTCGGGCGCGGCTATGGCGAGGAGAATGATTTCTGCGCCCGCGCCGCTGCCTTGGGCTATCGCAATGTCGCCGCCGGCGGCGTCATCGTCGAGCATAAGGAGAGCATCT
>JAGWOU010000340.1 GCA_028870815.1 Rhodospirillales bacterium
GGCATAGGCGAGGTAGACCTGGTTTTCGTAAGCGCGCGCGGGGATGATCTGGGTGGGCACGCCTTCATAGGGCTCGGACAAGGCGGTGGGGATGAGGATGATATCCGCGCCCGCCAAGGCGAGGCGGCGGGCGGCCTCGGGGAATTCAATGTCGTAGCAGATCAAGAGGCCGATTTTGGCGCCGTTCAGTTCCACCACCGGGAATTCGGAGCCGGTTTCCTTGAAGATAGCGCGCTCCATGGGGCCGAAAAGATGGGCTTTGCGGTAATTCAGCAAAATAGAGCCGTCCGGGCCGATCAGCACGGCGGAATTGGCGATGTTGCCGCCCTCTTTCTCCGGGTAGCCGAAAACCAGGGCGAGGTTGAGGGACCGGGCAATTTCCTGGGCGGGGGCAAGGCCATCCAGCGTGATGGCGTGGCGCTGGGCATCCTGCGGTGTGAGGTTATAGCCCGAGAGGTACATTTCCGGCAGCAGCAGGACGTCCGCCCCCTGCGCCTTGGCCTTGGCGGCTTGTTCACGCAAATGGGCGAACCCTGCTTGCGGATTGTTGAACACCCCAGGACCCTGATAAAGTGCCAGTTTCATGCATGGCAGCGTAGCACCGCCGCGCGCGTGTTGAAACTGTGCCGAAAACCGGATAAACCCCGCCCGCCGGCACCCCTGGAGGCCGGCTTTTGTTGTTTCTATGGAGCTGAAAATGGCCAATTTTGAACTGATTGAGGCCTCTGCTCGTTCGCGTGCCGGCAAGGGGGTGGCGCGGGCGACGAGGCGTGAGGGCAAAGTGCCCGCCGTGATTTATGGTGCCCGCCAGGAGCCCGCGCTGATCGCGCTGGACCCGCGCGTCGTGATGAAAGAGCTGAAGCGCGGCGGTTGGCGCTCGCGCCTGTATGAGATTGACGTGGCAGGGTCCAAGACCCGCGCGCTGATGCGCGACGTGTCCTTCCACCCCGTGACCGACCAGCCCGAGCATGTGGACTTCCAGCGCCTGGTGGCCGGGGAGCCGGTGAAGGTGGCGGTTGCCGTGCACTTCCTGAACGAAGGCATTTCCCCGGGCCTGAAGCGCGGCGGCGTGTTGAACGTGGTGCGCCACAAGGTGGATGTGATGGTGGATGCCGACCATATCCCCGAGCGGTTCGAGATCGACCTCGCCAAGCTGGATATCAACGACAACGTGCGCTGGCACGATTTGCAGGGCGCTGAGAACTGCAAGCCGGTGATCACCGGCCGCGATTTCGTGATTGCCACCATCGCGCCGCCGCTGGTTTCCGCCGAGCAGCTGGCCGCCGAGGCTGCCGCCGCGGCTGCCGCTGCCGCCGCGAAGGGTGGCAAGAAGGCCCCCGCGAAGAAGTAACATGTAAAGCTGCTGCGCCATGCTGTTATGGGTTGGCCTTGGAAACCCGGAACCGGGCATGGCGCGGCAGCGCCACAATATTGGCTTCATGGCCGTGGAGGCGATTGCCGCACGCCATGGTTTTTCCCCCTGGAAAGCCCGGTTTAAGGGTTTGACCGCCGAGGGGCGGGTTGGCGCGCAGCGTGTGCTGCTGCTGAAACCGATGACTTATATGAATTTGTCCGGCGAGGCGGTGCAGGAAGCGGCGAGCTTCTACAAGATTTTGCCCGCGGACATCACATTATTCCATGACGAGCTGGACCTCGCACCCGGAAAAGTCCGGGTGAAGAAGGGCGGCGGCAATGCCGGGCATAACGGGTTGCGCAGCACGGACAGGCATCTTTCCACCCCGGATTACTGGCGGGTGCGCCTGGGCATTGGCCACCCCGGGGACAAGGCGCGGGTGACCGGCCATGTGCTGGGCGATTTTGCGAAAGCGGACCAGGAATGGCTGCGCACGCTGCTGGATACGGTGGCGGATGAGGCGCCATTGCTGGCCGAGGGCAGGCCGGAAGATTTCATGACCCGCATCGCGCGGGTGAGCGGGGAGCAGAGATAATGGGTTTTAATTGCGGGATCGTGGGCCTGCCGAATGTCGGCAAATCCACGCTGTTCAACGCGCTCACCGCCACGGTGGCAGCCCAGGCGGCGAATTATCCGTTTTGCACCATCGAGCCGAATGTGGGCCGGGTGGCGGTGCCGGACAAGCGGATGAACGTGCTGGCCGAAATAGGCAAATCCGTGAAGATCGTGCCGACCAGCCTGGAATTCGTGGATATTGCCGGGTTGGTGCGTGGTGCCTCCAAGGGTGAGGGGCTGGGCAACCAGTTCCTGGCGAATATCCGCGAGGTGGATGCCATCGTGCATGTGCTGCGCTGCTTCGAGGATGACGACATCACCCATGTCGAAGGCTCGATCGACCCGGTGCGCGACGCCGAGACGGTGGAAACCGAGCTGATGCTGGCGGACCTTGAGAGCCTGACCAAGCGCGTGCCGCTGCTGCAGAAAAAGGCCAAGAGCAACGACAAGGCGGCCGCCGCCGAGCTGGAGCTGATCGAGCCGCTGATCAAGCTGCTGGAAGATGGCAAGCCGGTCCGCGCGGGCATCCCCAAGGGCGAGGAGGAGGCGGTGAAGCGGCTCAACCTGCTCACCTCCAAGCCGGTTCTGTATGTGTGCAATGTCGAGGAAGCCTCGGCCGCCACCGGCAACGCCCAGTCCGCCCGGGTGGCGGAGATGGCCAAGGCGCAGGGGGCGGCGCATGTGATCATCTCGGCCGCCATCGAGGCCGAGGTGAGCCAGCTCCCCGATGAGGACCGCGCCGGCT
>JAGWOU010000341.1 GCA_028870815.1 Rhodospirillales bacterium
CCGCGGAGCTTGGAACGGCGGATTTGGCGGATGATCCAGCGTAATTTGCAGGGTTCTAGCCCATACATAGCCTGAAAACAGATATTCCGGCCCGGCTGGATGCGCTGCGCTGGAGCCGTTTTCATGCGCTGCTGCTAGCCGGGCTGGGTGCCAGCTGGATGCTGGACGGGCTGGAGGTTACCATCATCGGCGCCATGGGCGCGGTGCTGGCCAGCCCCCGCAGCCTGGGCCTGAGTGCTGCCGAGGTGGGGGCGCTGGGGTCTTGTTATCTGGCGGGCGCGGTGGTTGGGGCGCTGGTTTTCGGGTGGATGACGGACCGCTTCGGCCGCCGCCGTATCTTTTTCCTAACCTTGGGGTGCTATCTCGCCGGGGTGCTGCTGAGCGCCTTCGCGTGGAACGGCGCTTCCCTTGGCGCGTTCAGGCTGCTCACCGGGCTTGGCATTGGCGGGGAATATGCGGCGGTGAATTCTGCCGTGGACGAGATGATTCCAGCCCGGTTGCGCGGGCGCGTGAGCCTGGGGTTGAACGGCACCTATTGGCTGGGTGCGGTGCTGGGTGCCGGAATGAGTCTGGTGCTGCTGGACCCGAAAATCCTGCCGCAGGATTTGGGCTGGCGGCTAAGCTTTGGCCTTGGCGCCGTTCTGGGCACGGGGGTTGTTCTGTTGCGCCGGTTGATCCCGGAAAGCCCGCGCTGGTTGGTGACGCACGGGCATGAGGAAGCCGCCGAGGCGATGATGCGGGAGATTGAAGCCCGCAGCGGCACTGATGTGCCGGAGGACCTTCCCAAACTCACCTTGCAGCCGCGCAAGGTGTTTGGGCTGGGCGTGGTTTTGCCGGTGCTGTTGCGCTATCGCGCGCGGACTGCGCTGGTGCTGGTGCTGATGGCGGCGCAGGCGTTTCTGTATAACGCGCTGTTTTTCACCTATGCGCTGATGCTGACGCGCTTTTACCATGTGCCGGAGGGGCGCGCGGGGCTTTATTTGTTGCCGTTGGCGGCGGGCAATTTCATGGGGCCGCTGCTGCTCGGGCCGCTTTTCGACGATGTTGGCCGGCGCTGGATGATCACGCTCACCTATATCGTGTCCGGCCTGCTGCTGGCCGGCACAGGGTATGGCTTCATGCGGGGTTGGTTTGACGCCGAGACGCAGACCCTGGCTTGGGGCGCGATCTTCTTCGTGGCATCCGCCGCGGCGAGTGCGGCGTATCTATCGGCAAGCGAATTGTTCCCGCTGGAAATACGGGCCATGGCCATTGCGTTGTTCTATGCTTTTGGCACGGCGCTGGGCGGGGTGGTGGCGCCTTTTATATTTGGGCGGTTGATTGGTTCCGGCTCGCCGATGGCGATCTTCGCGGGGTATTTGCTGGCCGGCGGGCTGATGCTGGCGGCGGGGGTGGTAGCGGCATTTCTTGGCGTGGCGGCGGAGGGCAAATCGCTGGAGGAACTTTCAGTGCCGCTTTCGGCGGAGGTTTAGGCTTCCGCCAGCATCCAATGGCCGTCCGGGTCGCGCAGCAGGCCCGGCGTTGCGCCGGAAATGATCAGCCTGTCCGCGGCGATATCGGCCGGGGCAGGGGCGAAAGCGCGGCCATGATTGCCGCCGCCGTAATTCAGCAACTCCAGCCCGGGGCCGGTTTGCGCGCGCAGGGTGGTGATGTAGGGCGCGGCGCCGGCAAAGCCGTCCAACCGGCTTTGTTCCGGCCCGGTGTTGGTTTGGGAGTGCACGGGTTGCAGCCCGAACTGGCCGTAAAATGTGGTGGAGGCCGCGCTGTTTGTAACCACGATGCCGGAATGATCGTAGCCGGTTTGGCCTTGCCGTTCCAGAAATTCGACTGGATGGAGGTCGGGGTCCCGGAATTTCCAGGCCACCACGCTGCCGGATGCGGGCGGCAATTGCACTGGGCCGCCCTCGGAGATTGGCAAGGCGCCGGCGGCAAGTGCGCGTGTCACTGCGGCGGCGATGTTGGGCGTGAGTACGGCGATATGCTGGAACAGCCGGGCATCCGCCCGCGCCTGGCGCGGGTAGGGCCCGCCCGGCGGGGTAGTTTGTGTTAATTCGATTTCACAGGGGCCAAGGGTGAGCCTTAAGGTTTGCGCCTGCGCCACGCCGAGCAGCGCCGCCAGAGTTGTGTCGTCTTGTGCATTGCCCTGTGGTTGAAAGCCGAGCGCGGTGTAGAATGCCGTCAAACGTTCCATGTTCGAGACGTTGCGTGCGAGCCGAAGGATGCTCACGCAATGCCTCGCGTATTGGTGAAAACGGCCAGCAGCCTGGTGCCGGCGCAGATGAACATCCGGCAGAGATGGCGCCCGCCAAAGGCGATGTTGGAAACCGGGCCTTCGGTGATGACTTTGCCGAGCAACTCGCCATCGGGTGAGAGACAATGCACGCCGTCGCCGGAACTGCACCAGAGATTACCGTCCGCGTCGCAGGCGACGCCATCGGCATAACCCGGAGAGATGCGCGCGAAGACGCGTTCATTGGTCAGCTCGTCATTGTGCAGATCGAAAACCTTGATGTGACGTTCAGGGTTCTCATCGAACTGTTTGCCGGTTTCGGTCACGTAGAGCAGGCGTTCATCAGGCGAGAAGGCAAGGCCGTTTGGGCCGGTGAAGCTTCGCGAGGCGCAGTGCAGATGGCCGGTTTCCGGGTTCAAACGGTAAAGCGCGGCTGGGTTTTCCTGTTTCTGCTTGCCCCCTTCGTAATCGGTATTGATGCCAT
>JAGWOU010000342.1 GCA_028870815.1 Rhodospirillales bacterium
TCATGTTTCGTTCGGAATTCACCATCACCCCGTCCGCCTCGGCCCAAAGGGCACCAGGCAGCAGAATATCCGCATAGGGGGCGGTTTCCGTGTCCAGATAGGCATCCTGTACAATCACCAATTCCGCCGCCTTCAGCCCGGCGATGGTGCGGCTGCGCGCCGGCATGCTGGCCACCGGGTTGGTACAGATGATCCAACAGGCCTTGATTCGGCCTTGCGCCATCTCATCAAACATATCTACCGCCCCAGTAGCGGGGGCGTTTCGCAACGTGCCTGGGGGCAGGTTCCAGATGGTTTCGGTGAAGGCGCGGTCTTCCGCATTTTTTGCCGAGCGCTGGCCGGGCAATCCCGGACCCATATAGCCCATCTCGCGCCCGCCCATGGCGTTGGGCTGGCCGGTAAGGGAGAATGGCCCCGCGCCGGTGCGGCAAATGGTGCCGGTGGCCAGATGCAGATTGCACAGCGCATTGGTGTTCCAAGTGCCTCGTACGCTCTGGTTCAGTCCCATCGTCCAAAGGCTGACCAAACGCGGGCTGCGGCCGATCCATGCGGCGGCCTGGCGAATATCAGCCTCGGCCAACCCGGTCATCTCAGCCACGCGCGGCAGGGTATAGTCTTCCAGCAAGGGCAGCATCGAGTCCCACCCCTCGGTATGGGCGGCGATGAAGGCGGCATCGGTTTTCCCCGCCTCGTGCAGCAGACGCAGAATACCGTTGATGAGCGCGATGTCGCTGCCTGGCCTAAGTTGCAGGAACAGATCTGCCTTGTCCGCCGTGGCGCTGCGGCGCGGGTCCACCACGATCAGCTTGGCACCCTGCTTAACGCGATCCATAAGGCGCAGGAACAGAATGGGGTGGCAATCCGCCATGTTGGCGCCGATGACCAGGAACGTATCGGCGTGGTCCAGATCGTCATAGGAGCCGGGCGGCGCATCCGCGCCCAGAGAGAGCTTGTAGCCTGAGGCGGCGCTGGCCATGCAAAGGCGGGAATTGGCCTCGACATGGCGTGTACGAATGAAGCCTTTCGCCAGCTTGTTGGCGAGATATTGCGCCTCCAGAGACATTTGGCCGGAGATATAGAAACTCACCGCATCCGGGCCATGTGTCTCAATAATCTCTTGAAGCCGCCTCGCGGTTTGCGCAATCGCCGCGCTTAGGGGCGCGGGCCGCTGCTCATCCTCCCGCACCGGACGCAGATAGGCGCTGGCCAAACGCCCTTGCGTCAGCGGCACGTGGCAGGTCTGGCCCTTGGTGCAGAGCCGCCCCTTGTTGGCAGGGTGAGATTTGTCCCCGCTGACCTTGGTTACGCGCCCACCCTGCACCTGCAGCACAATGCCACAGCCCACCCCGCAATAGGGGCAGACGGATTTTACGGCTTCTGTGTTCATGCCATCCAAAAGCGGGGCCTCAAGCAAAAGCTTCAGCCAGAAGGCTGGCAGGGTGGCGTTCGGCCAACGCGTCACCAACCAATATCAGCACCGGCCCATCCCCTGCTTCGCGCAGAGCGCCGGGCAAGCTACCCGCCGTGCTGTTGATTATACGCTCATCCGGCCTTGAGACATTCTCGATGGCGAGAGCTGGCGTTGCCGGGTCCAGCCCGCCTTCCACCAGATGCGCCGCGAAACCACCGAAACTTTGCGCGCCCATATACACCGCCAGCGTGCCGCCCTTGTGCGCCAGGGCGGCAAAATCATGCCCCGGGATCGAGCCATCCGCCGTGTGGCCGGCGACGAAATGCACCGCACGCGACACCAGCCGCTGAGTGAGCGAGCGTTTGAGCGAGGCGGACGCCGCCAGAGCAGCGGTGATGCCGGGCACAATCTCATAAGCGATACCGGCCGCTTCCAACGCCTGCATTTCCTCCGTGGCGCGACCGAAAATCATCGGGTCGCCGCCTTTCAACCGCAGCACGATGCCATCGCTGGCCAGTGCCTCCTGCACCAGCAGCGCGCAAATCTCGTCCTGCGTCGCGGAATGGCGGCCGCAGCGTTTGCCAACATCGATGAGCTGCGCCGCCGGATTAGCGAGAGCGAGGATCTCCTCGCTCACCAGCGAATCATGCAGAACAACGCTGGCGGTTTGCAGCAGGCGCAGCGCCTTTACGGTGAGCAGGTCCGGGTCGCCCGGCCCCGCCCCGGCCAAAAACACGCTGCTCATGGTGTCACCGCCAGCAGCACGCGGCCATTTTCCAGCTTCACGCTAAAACGCTTGGTACATCCATCATCCGGCCCCTCCACCTCACCGGTTTCCAACGAGATCACCCAGGCGTGCAGCGGGCAAGTGACGGATGTGCCATGCACAATGCCCTGGCTGAGCGGGCCGTGCTTGTGCGGGCATTGATCGCGCAGGGCGAACACGCGGTCATCTGCCGTGCGGAAAATGGCGATGTCGCCCATGGCGGTTTTCACGCAGCGCGCACCAAGACGAGGAATATCAGAGAGGGCACCGACATCTGTGAAAATCGGAGAGATCATGTTCATTACACCAACTCCGCGAGCGGTTGATATTTCTGCCGGTGTTTCGAGGCTTCCTCAGCCCATGGATCAACCTGCGAGAAGCTTTGCGCATACAGGAATTTCGCATAGAGCGCCTTGCGGTTTGCCTCGTCTTCGACCATCTGCGCCTGCACATATTTTAGGCCAACACGCTCCACCCACGGGGCCGTGCGTTCCAGATAGCGCGCCTCTTGCCGGTAAAGTTGCAAGAAAGCGCC
>JAGWOU010000343.1 GCA_028870815.1 Rhodospirillales bacterium
CTGAAAGGGTTACCCAGTGAGATTTGTGCAATTGCCGAGGTGACGAGGGGATCTGGTGCCTTGAACGTGGCTAAGGGCTGAAATTTTCGTAATCACTTCTTGTGCGATGCACAATATTTCTTGACGGCGTCTTCCTTGCTTGGCTATAAGGTTTTTGCTGCACTGCGGCATGCGCCGTAATGCTCGCCGGTTGGGGCTATGCAGCGATGATTCATCATAGTGGGAGCAAAACTTAGATGAGCGCGACAAAAGCCAAGACCGCGATTGCCGCCGAAACCGCCGCCACCACCATGGAAAGCGCGGCTGATGTTTCGGTGAAGTCGTTCGAAAAATCCCTTTCCGTTCTTCGTGAGGGGATTGAGAAAGCCACCAAGGGGTTTGAGGCATCTCAGGCCAAATTGAAGGAAGGCGTTGAAAAAGCCATGAAAACTTCTGAGGACATGCTGACCTTCAGCCAGGGCAACATGGAAGCCTTCATGAAGGCCTCGCAGATTTATGCCGCTGGTTTCCAGGACATCTCGAAGCATGTCGCGGCGTCCTCCAAGGCGTCGATCGAGGATACGGTGGCGTTCAGCAAGTCCCTCATGGGTGTGAAATCCATCAAGGAAGCGGTGGATCTGCAAGCCGGCTTCGCCCGGTCCAGCCTCGAAAAGGCCGTTGCTGAGAGCAACAAGCTCACCGATGTCTCGGTGAAGCTAGCTGAAAAGACGATGGCGCCGCTGGCCGCCCGCGTCACGCTGGCCGTCGAGGCCTTCGGCAAAGCCTGATCGAACTTTTTCCCGCTTTTTGGGCGCGGGAATGACTTTGTGAAAGCCGGCTTCCATGGGGGCCGGCTTTTTTGCGTTGGGGCAGGTGGGTGAAAGCCGTTGTTCATGAACACATGTTTTTATGCACCTGTTTTTATATACTGGGGCAAAAACGCTCTTTCATAGCCGGGCTTGCTTTCGATATGGTTTGCTACAAGGTGAAGGCGAGTAACGGCGGCCTTTTGATGGTGTCTGCCGCGAGGGAGGAGATAGCCGCGGTGGCTGCTGAAGGTGTTGGAGATGAGTGAGAACGATAAACGCAAAGGATCAGAAGGGCCGAGCGCCGGCGTGGTGGTGAAACCGCGCCCGAAAACGCGTAAGCCCACGATGTACAAGGTCCTAATGCTAAATGACGACTACACGCCGATGGAATTTGTGGTGCATGTGCTGGAAAGGTTTTTCCAGAAGAATCGCGACCAGGCGACGCAGATCATGCTGCACGTGCATCGCCGCGGCGTGGGGGTGTGCGGGGTTTATACCTATGAAGTGGCTGAGACCAAGGTGACGCAAGTGATGGATCTGGCACGGCAAAACCAGCATCCCCTGCAATGCACGATTGAGAAAGAATGAGACTTTATTTTACTTATTCATCCCCATCTATCAGTGTACCCTCCGGTGCCGCTACGATGGGCCGGATGATGAAAATGCCGCGCGGACAGGCAAAGTTGTTGTCCGGGTTTAAGAGCGCCGGGTCTCGGCGTGAAGGAACGGTTTAAATCCATGCTGTCTCGCAACCTAGAACAGACTCTCCACCGGGCCCTGTCCTTGGCCGCTGAACGGAAACACGAATACGCGACGCTGGAGCATCTGCTGCTCGGGCTCGTGGAGGATCCGGACGCGTTGACGGTGCTGCGGGCCTGCGGTGTGGATATCGAGAAGATCAAGAAGGATCTAACCGAGTTTCTGGACAAGGATTTGGCAGGTCTGGCAACTGACCGCGGCGGTGACCCCAAGCCCACCGCCGGGTTCCAGCGCGTGGTGCAGCGCGCGGCCATCCATGTGCAGTCTTCCGGGCGGGACGAGGTGACTGGCGCCAATGTGCTGGTGGCCCTGTTCTCCGAGCGCGAAAGCCATGCCGTGTATTTCCTGCAATTGCAGGACATGACCCGGCTGGACGCGGTGAACTTCATCTCCCACGGCATCGCCAAGAGCCCGGGCAAGTCCGCGCCGCGCCCGCCCACGGGCTCGGCCGAGCCGAACGAATCGAACGAGCGAGAGGAAAAGGGCAGCGCGAAGCGCGGGCAGGATGCGCTCTCCACCTACTGCATCAACCTGAACAAGAAGGCGAAGGACGGGAAGATCGACCCGCTGATCGGGCGCGAATACGAGATTGAGCGCACGATCCAGATCCTTTGCCGCCGCACCAAGAACAACCCGCTTTATGTGGGCGACCCCGGTGTGGGCAAAACCGCCATCGCCGAGGGGCTGGCCAAGCGCATCATCGACGGCGATGTGCCGGAGGTGCTGCTGAACGCCACCATCTTCGCGCTGGATATGGGTGCGCTGCTGGCCGGCACGCGCTATCGCGGTGACTTCGAGGAGCGGCTGAAGGCGGTGGTGACCGAGATGGAGGCCAATCCCGGCGCCATCCTGTTTATCGACGAGATTCACACCGTGATCGGCGCGGGCGCCACATCCGGCGGGGCGATGGATGCCTCCAACCTGCTGAAGCCCGCTTTGGCCCAGGGCACGCTGCGCTGCATCGGCTCCACCACATATAAGGAGTTCCGCAACTACTTTGAGAAAGACCGCGCCTTGGTGCGGCGCTTCCAGAAGATCGACGTGAACGAGCCTTCGGTTGAGGATGCGGTGAAGATCCTGCGCGGGCTGAAGGTCGCGTATGAGAAGCATCACAAGGTCCGCTACACGGATGATGCGATCCGCGCCGCGGTGGAGCTTT
>JAGWOU010000344.1 GCA_028870815.1 Rhodospirillales bacterium
GCAAGGATCAATCCAACTCCAACCATGTCATCTACGTAGCCATAGGGTGTTGCCAACAATGAAAGAAGCACCGTCATCGCAGTCGCATCAAGTATTTCCAGGTTGCGCCACCGCCATACAAAAATACAGCAAACCATGGCGACAATACTAACGAATGTCTGGATTACCGTGGCCAGAAGATGAGGCACCCGAAGGCTATGCAGCATCCACAAAACAGAAACGCCTGTGCCCTGGGCCATGCGAGGGTTGAACCCAGCAGACAAAATATTGACTCCACCTTGCTGGCCATGGCCAAGCCACTGCAACCAAATTTGAGGCCCAAAAGACAGGATCGTAAACAGAAAAATTATCAAACAGCTTGCGGAAATTGCGAGAAAGCCTCTCATTTCACGGCTGCCAAAAAGCGTCGCGGGGATGAGCAGACCATATTGTGGCTTGCATGTGAGCAACCCTAGCAAAAACCCTGCCCTGACTGACGAAACTGGCAGCCGCAACAACCCCGCCACCAGTATTGCGCCACAAATAACGCCAAACTGACCCAACTCGGTATTCCATAATGCTGCGGGGCTTAGAATTCCGGCCAGAATAACCAGCCAGGGTAGTTTGGCCCAACGCAATATCGCCACTGCAGCCAAGACCATGCAAACAGCCCAAACAAAAAAACCTAACTCAAACGGCAAATGGGAGATTGCCGCTGCGGGCAAAAGCGCGGGCGGGGGATAGGGAAAGCCTTCATGATACCCTCCGGGCACCGGAAGCCGTACGCCAGGCACAAAGGACGAGGCAAGATTGCCTGGAACGGACTGAGCTTCTGGAAAGCGAGCCGAGAAGCCGGCTCGCCAAAAGTCAGAAAAATCACACTCTGGCTTGATGCAGGGGGGATCATTGCCAATTGGCTGGCCGAAAAGATACCCCAATCTGGGAAACATCTTGCCGCAAAAGACTTCGAACCAAATCAGCCAAAAAAAACTGAGACATGCCCAGAGCAAAATCTGCCAAACCCTGCCGGTCAATTCGCCCAATTCTACCTTAGCCCTCATCCCGCCCCTTGCCGTCATCCGCCTCTCCCGCTTAGCACAGAAGCCATGACAACCAATGCCGGAACAAAACCATTGCGTGCCATCGGGCTGATGTCTGGCACATCGCTGGATGGGGTGGACGCCGCCTGGGTGCTGACCGATGGCGAGACCATAAGCAACTTCGGCCCCGCCGCGACGGTGCTCTATGAGGAAAGCCTGCGCGTGGAGCTGCGGCGGATTCTCGATCTGGCCCCGGAGCTTGGGCCGGATGACCCGCTTTTACGAAGTGCCGAAGAAAGGTTGACCCGGGAGCATGCCCTGGCGGTGGCTGTGCTAGGGCGCGCCGCCGATGTTCTCGGCTTTCACGGCCAGACCATATTGCACGCGCCGGATGCGCGCCGGACCTGGCAGATAGGCGACGCCGCGTTGCTCTCCCGCATTGCCCGTTTGCCGGTTGTGCATGATTTCCGCTCCGACGATGTGGCGGCGGGTGGCCAGGGGGCACCGCTGGCGCCGCTATTCCATGCCGCTTTGGCCAGGAAGTTGGAAAAACCGCTGCTGATCGTGAATATCGGCGGGGTGGCGAACGCGACCTGGCTGGGGCCGGAGGGCGAGATCATCGCCTGCGACACCGGGCCGGGAAACGGCCCGCTGGATGATCTGGCACAAAAGTATCTTGGCCAACCTTACGATAAGGATGGCGCCCTGGCAGCTTCCGGGCAAATTGACCATACGCGCCTGAAGGCGCTGTTGGCGCATCCCTTCTTCGCCCTTCCCGCGCCAAAATCGCTAGATCGGTTGAGCTTTTCATCCCTCATCACCCAGGCAACGGAAGGGCTGACACCGGAAGATGCGGCCGCCACTCTGGCGGCATTTGTTTGTGCCGCGATCGCGCAGACGCCTTGGCCGGCAGCACCTAAACAGGTGCTGATAACGGGCGGTGGGCGGCATAACCCAACATTGATAGCGGGGCTTGCCACGCGTTTTGCCGGGCCGGTGCTGCCCGTGGAGGACGTAGGCTGGAATGGTGACGCGCTGGAGGCGCAATGTTTTGCCTTCCTGGCGGTTCGTTCCTTGCGCGGGCTGCCGCTTTCCCTACCCTCCACCACCGGCGTGAAGGCACCGCAAACCGGCGGGCGGCTTTACGGTACGATTTTATAGAGTGTCCATCCATCCTTGTTATGACCAACCGCTTTGAGCCAGGGTGGCGGGGTGCCGTTGTCCAGCGCATCCCAAAGCGTTGTCGCAGGTAAGTCGGCGACGAGAGGATAGCGGCCCGGCGCCGGGCATAACAGCACATAACTCGCCTTCGTGACCGTTACAGCGGCAGACTCTCTCGCACCCGGTGTGGAACGCCAAGCGGCACGGTCCCTCATGAAGCCTGATATGCCGTGTTGGTAAAGCGCGCCGACGGTGAACACATGCGTGCGGTATAATAGCTCGGGCGTGTCTTCTACCGGAGCCAGAACCACCTTTCTGGTGACCGGAGCAAGCAAGGGTGCGATATCGTGCAGGCTGCAGGATGGGTAGGTTTTGCCCATGGAGGATGACGAGGCAGCCCCCCGGATCTGCGCCGTAAGGAGAGGAACAAGCAGGACCAACGCCAGCAAAGAGATGCGCTTTGCTGGTGCCCACGCATTCTCCACTGCCTCGCACCCGCTGAGCGCTACCGGCA
>JAGWOU010000345.1 GCA_028870815.1 Rhodospirillales bacterium
CCAGAAAGCGTCATGGCGGTATTGCTGGCATTCATCAGCGACCAACCTCCCCCGGCGGCGCCATTCAGCACAAACCCCAGCCAGCCGGTGAGCAGCAACACCGCCAGCAGCTTCACCCAGAGCATCCAGGCGAATTCAGCCGGGGCGCGATAACCCCCTGTCAGCAGCGTGCGGAACAAATGCAGATAGAGCAGCGCAAAGGCCAGGCTGGCGCCAATCTGGTGATACCCCAGCACCACCCAGCCACCGCGCACTTCACGCATGATGCCTTGCAGCGAACTATAAGCATGCCACGGGCTATAATAGACCGCGATCACCGCGCCCGAGGCCAGCAGCACCGCCAGCAAGGCCCCCAGCAGCGCGGGCAGCGCATTGAACCAGGGCTGGCCCGGGGCACGCGCCTCTCGCATCAAACCGCAGGCGCAGCCCAACCCAGGCACCCGCGACGCCAGCCAACCTTGCTTCGCTTCCATTTGCATGTCGGTTCCCTTAGCCAAGCTGGATCTGATCTTTGTTGATGAAGGTGAAGCGCGGTATCGCGAGGTTGCGCTTGGCCGGGCCTGAACGCACGCGCCCCAGCACATCGTATTCGCTGCCATCGCAAGGGCACACCCAGCCGTCATAATGGCCACGCGGGTCGGAGGGGCTGTTGCCTTCCAACTGGCAAGGCGTGCCGGTATTCAGCCCCACCACCACCACGAAATGTCCGTTGCCTGGCGCAACGCGGGAGGAAATTTCCGCGGGGTCCGGCAGATCGGTCATCGCCACCACCGTGGCATCGGCGATCTGCTTGTCCGTAAGCCGTCGGATCAGGATCGGCATACCCGCCCATTGCACGGTCTTGGCGGTATTTTCAGCAATGTCGGACACGGTGATGACAGGCCGCGCCTGCGCCTCACCGGCCGCGCCAGGGTTCAGCGCGTCAACCAACGGCCAAGCAACCGATGCTATGCCGACGGCACCGCCCGCCATGGCGAGAATTCTCAAGAAATCCCGCCGGTCTAACTCCGCCGGCGCGTCATCCGGCTTCGCTGTTGATTCAGCCATGTTTCGCTCCCTGGAAGATAGACTCTCCCCTGAATTGCAGCGTGGCGGCAGAGCGGAAAAATTTCAAGAGTGGATCGTCTTTCAAGCATGCCCTAAACGGGCGCCATGAACAGTTTATCCCCGCATGAGCACTTAAAACCCGACGCCGCCGCCTGGTTTGCCGCTCTCCGGGACCGTATCTGCGCGGCGTTCGAGGCCATTGAATCCAAAACCGGCAGCCAGGCGCGCTTTGCCCGCACCGCATGGGACAGGCCAGGCGGCGGCGGCGGCGAAATGAGCGTGCTGCGCGGGCAGATATTCGAGAAAGCGGGGGTGAACATCTCGGTGGTGGAGGGCGAATTCACCGCCGAATTCGCCAGCCGGATCCCCGGCACCGAATCAGGCGCCAAGTTCTGGGCGGCGGGCATCTCGCTGGTGGCGCATCCGCGCAGCCCAAAGCTGCCAGCGGTGCACATGAACACCCGCATGATCGTGACGGCTAAGGGATGGTTCGGCGGCGGCGGCGACCTGACCCCGCTGCAACCCGGCACCGAAGCAGCCGAGGAGGACGCGGAGTTTTTCCACGCCGCCTACAGGGCCGCCTGCGACCGGCATGACCCCGCCTATTATGAAAAATTCAAAGCCTGGTGCGATGAATATTTCTATCTGCCGCACCGGGGCGAGCCGCGGGGCGCCGGGGGCATTTTCTACGATTACCTGGATAGTGGCAGCGCCGAGGCGGACTTCGCCTTCACCCGGGATGTGGGAGAGGCATTTCTGGCCGCCTATCCGCCGATCGCACTACGCCGCATGCACGAAAACTATACGCCAGAGGAGCGCGAGGCCCAGCTGATCCGGCGCGGGCGCTATGTGGAGTTCAACCTGCTTTACGACCGGGGCACCACCTTCGGCCTGAAAACCGGCGGCAATACGGAGGCCATCCTAATGTCCATGCCGCCTGAGGTGAAATGGCCGTGACGTAAAAAGGCCGGAGCATCGCCCCGGCCCTTGCTGTTTACGGGCTGATCCCGACACCATGCGGCGTGATCACGATGGAAGGCGGCGGCACCACGACAGCCGGCGGTGGCGGGGGCGGCGCGTAATGCGCTGGGGGTGGCGGCGGCGGAGCGGCATATACGGGCGGCGGAGCGGCATATACGGGCGGCGGAGCGGCATATACCGGTATCCCCGGCGACCATACCGGCACCGGACCCATATAGCCAAACCCTGGCCCCCAGCCATTAAACCAATGCCAGCGATGATCGTCGTCCCACCAGCCATGGCCATCCCAGTTATGGTAGGGGCGGCCATCCCAGCGGTCCGGGCCCGCGTGATCCCAGTGGCCGGGCGGGCCCCAGCCACCCGGGCCATGGCCGTGGTCATTGTCCGCCAGCGCGGGCGCTACACTCGCGACCGCCATGCCAACCACCAGAAAGCCGCCCAAAAGCAGCCGTCCAAACTTCATGGGACTGAATCCCCTCATAATTCCTGGTTCACATATAAGCACGCCACCATGGGGATTCGATGCAGTAAGCGGGGCGGAACCATGGCGGCCGCTTCTGGTATTATTAAGTTTATTAAAAATCATGAGGATAACGCAAAAAGCTCTTGCGAAACGCAGGGGAATGACTCAAGACTCGGCTGGCCATCTTTTGTCCGTCTGTC
>JAGWOU010000346.1 GCA_028870815.1 Rhodospirillales bacterium
CTGTGGGACCCGGCCTTCGCCGGCCATATCGGCATGTTCTCCGACGTGACCGAACTCGGCCCCTTCGGAATGATGAAGCTCGGCATCAACCCAACCACCTCCACGCCCGCGGACTGGGAAAAGGCCGCCGCCATTCTACAGGAACAAAAAGCCAAAGGCCTGGTGCGGCAATATTACGACCAGAGCTACATCACCGCGCTGGAAAATGGCGATATCTGGGTCTGCATGGCGTGGTCCGGCGATATCTATCAGGCCAATTCCAAGGGCTACAAAGACCTGAAATTCGTGGTGCCGAAAGAAGGCTGCAATATCTGGCACGACAATATGTGCATCCCCGTCGGCGCCAAGAACCCGCTCTCGGCGCTGGAGTGGATGAATTACTACTACACGCCGGAAGTTTGCGGCCTTGTTGAGGACTATGTGAACTATATCTGCCCGGTGCCGGCGGCGAAGGATTACATCCTGAACGTCATCAAGGACCCGGCGGTGGCGAATTCGCCGCTGGTGTTCCCGCCAGAATCGGAGCTCGCCAGGGCGCATGAATTCCGCGCCTTCAAGAACTATGCCGAGTATCAGAAATGGATCAACACCTTCAACCCCATCGTTCAGGGCTGATACGGAGATAAACCATGCGGCAGCTGCGCGGAAAACTGGCTCCCTATCTGCTCAGCCTGCCGAGCTGGGTGTATCTCCTTGTGTTCTTTCTGATCCCGCTTGCATCGATGTTGGGCATGGCGCTGGCGGTGGGCGACCCGCTCTCCGGCTACACCATGTCCGACAATTTTCAGGAATTCGTGGCCGCCTTCACCGGCTACGAAGACGCCTTCGCGCGGTCTTTCTGGTACGGCACCGCATCGACGGTGATCACGCTGGCGGTTGCATATCCGGTGGCGTACTGGATCGCGTTTTACGGCGGACGGCATAAGAGCACCTATCTGTTTCTCATCATGCTGCCGTTCTTCGTCTCTTTCGTCATCCGCGTGCTGGCGTGGGAGTTCATTCTTTCCGACCAGGGCTTCCTGTTCGGGCCGTTGAAGGAGATCGGGCTGCTGCCACGGAATTTCCATCTGCTCTCGACACAATGGGCGGTGATCGGCGGGCTCGTTTACAACTCCTTCGCTTATTACGTGCTGCCGCTCTATGTGGTGCTGGAGAAGATCGACCGGCGGCTGGTACGCGCCGCCAACGATCTTTACGCCTCGCCCGCCACCGCCTTTATGAAGATCATCCTGCCGCTTTCGGCGCCTGGCGTGTTCGCGGGCTTCCTGCTGGTGTTCGTGACCAATGTAGGTGACTTCGTGAACGCGGCGCTGCTCGGCGGGCCGGGCACCTACATGATCGGCAACATCATCCAGGATTCCTACTTCGAGAATCAGGATTACCCAATGGCGGCAGCACTTTCTTCAATTTTGATGCTGATGCTGATGATCGCCATTCTACTCTACTCCAAGGTGTTCGGCACCGACACGATTCAGGAATACGCGGCATGAGCACCACCGTTTCGCCCCTGCCCTCAGCCTATAAACCCAGCCGCCTGGGCGAGCGGATTCTGGCCTGCTTCACCTGGGCCATGATTATCTACACCATGCTGCCCATCGCCGTGATGGTGGTGTTCAGCTTCAACTATGCCCCGGCCGGGCGCATCGCGCTGCACTGGCTGCATTTCACCATCGCCAATTACGGCGACGCCTTTGCGATTCAGGATCTGACTGGGGCGCTCATCCATTCCCTGGAAGTGGCGATCGGCAGCGCCGTCATCTCGTCCATTCTCGGCACGCCGCTCGCCTTGGCGCTGGCGCGCTACAGATTCTGGGGCAAGAGCGCCACGGATATCGTGATCTTCGCGGATATCGCGGCACCCGCCGTGGTGGTCGGCTCCTCGCTACTCTCGCTGTTCCTGGCGCTCAACCTGCCGCGCGGGCTGCTGACGATCTTTATCGCGCACATCGCCTTCAATCTCGCCTTCGCGGTGGTGGTGATCCGCGCCCGCGTTTCCGGGCTGGACGGCGCGCTGGACCGCGCCGCAGCGGATTTGGGCGCAACCCCCTGGGTGGCGTTCTGGAAGGTGACGTTTCCTCTGATTTTGCCGGGTATTGTCGGCGCCTGCATGCTCTGCTTCATGCTCTCGATCGACGATCTGATCATCACCACCTTCGTGGCCGGACAGACCCTGACCTTCCCGCTTTGGGTTTATGGCGCGGTGAAGGTTGGTATCCCGCCGCAAGTGTTCGTGCTCTCCACCTTTATCTTCACGGGCGGCGTGGTGTTGGCGCTCATAAATGTGGCGGTGTCGCACCGCCGGCAGGCGTCGGCTTAAGCGGCGGGCGCCGGGTGGAAAAGATAGCAAGCAGGGTGCAACAACAAATCTGACGGATCTAAAATCGGCTTTGTATTCTTTGATGTTTCTGGACTCGCGAACATCGCCCGGCGCCGCGTTGTTAGCACCTGATCACATGAGGCGGGTTCGTCGCGCGAGGCAAGAATACCCGCTTGGATATGTCGCTTTCATGCCCTCGCTGGAATTGATTTTCACGATCCGCAAAAATGCAGGCGTACTCTTGAAAAACACGCCACTTTAGTCGCCGCGTGGGGGAGATTTAACTTGTCATTCTCCACCCTCGCCCGTACCAAAAATAAAAAATAATTGGTTACGCATATTGCCTTGCCAAGACCGATAAGACGCCAAAAAT
>JAGWOU010000011.1 GCA_028870815.1 Rhodospirillales bacterium
GGGGGCCAGAAAATCGCCATCGGCCATCATATGCACGGCCTGGAAGGCGAAACGCTTATCCTCCCCCTCATAGGCAAGAATGCCCTTGGTGCGCAGAATATTCTGCCCCTGGGTTTGCAGGATATGGCCAATCCAGGCGTTAAACTTTTCGGATGAAAGCGGCTTGTCCGTGCTGATGCTGATGGAGGTCAGATGCTCGTTATGGGTGTGGCTGTCTTCCTCCAGGAAATCCGGCACGTTGGTGAGCACGCGCTTCAGATCGAACGCGCCAAGGCCAAGCAATTGGTCCGCCGGCACATCGCCCTTGGTGGAGGTTTTGATCTCGGCATAGGGGTTGATGGATTTGATCCGTGCCTTCACGGTTTCAAGCTCGTCCTGGCTCACCAGGTCCAGCTTGTTCAGCACGATCACATCCGCGAAGGCGACCTGATCCTCTGCTTCGGGGCTATCTTCCAGCCTGGTGAGGAAATGTTTGGCATCCACCACCGTCACCACGGCATCCAGCCGGGTTTTGGCTTTCACGTCTTCGTCCACGAAGAAGGTCTGCGCCACCGGGGCGGGGTTGGCGAGGCCGGTGGTCTCCACGATGATGCCGTCCAGCTTGCCGGAGCGCTTCATCAACCCGCCGATGATGCGGATAAGGTCGCCGCGCACCGTGCAGCAGATGCAGCCGTTATTCATCTCGAACACTTCCTCGTCGGAATCCACCACGAGGTCGTTATCTACGCCCAGCTCACCGAATTCGTTGATGACGACGGCGTATTTCTTGCCATGCGTGCCGGTGAGAATGTTGTTGAGCAAGGTGGTTTTACCGGCACCCAGATAGCCGGTGAGGACGGTGACGGGAACGAGATCGGACATTTGCAATTACCCAAAAATTTCTGAATTCGGGGACAGGATTTAACGCTTAAACCCCATCCCGCAAGGCTTGCAGGCGCGGGGCGATGGCAGGGGTGAAAAATTCGCGGGCGCGGGCGCGTCCGGCTTCGGTCAGGGCTTCGCGTGCGGCGGCATCCTTCGCCAGCACCACCAGCGCCTCCGCCAGCGCATCCGCATTGCCGGGCGGGGTGTAAAGCGCGGCCTCTCCCGCAACCTCCCGCAAACCACCCTGGCCGGTGGTGATGAGTGCGGCACCCGTGGCCATGGCCTCCAGCGCGGTGAGGCCAAAGGGTTCCGCCCAGCGGCTGGGCACCACCACGATGGCGGCGCGGTTCATCGCTTCCAGTACGGCTTGGTGCGGCAGCGGGCCATGAAACGTGAGTCCGGCTTTTCGGGCGGCTTCGCGCTGGGTGATGAAATAGCGGGATTCGGGACTGTTGGGGCCGAACCTGTTGCCGCCGATCATCTCCGCCCGCCAGCCCGGCAGGCCCGGCAGGGCTTTGGCGCAGGCGGCGATGAAGATATCCGGCCCTTTATCCGCCACGATCCGTCCGGCGAACAGGATGACGGGCTGTTTCTCAACCGGGGCGGGCAGTTCGTCCGGGCCGAGCGGGTTGGGCAGCATTTCCGGCCCTTCGGCTAGCCCTTGCGCGTACCGCCCAGCCAGATAATCCGAAACGCAGATAACCCGGTGCAACAGCTTCAGCGCCAGGCGCCGCCCCAGCCGCGTGCGCAGGCCGCGCATGGTGAGCGGGTCGTTATGCAGGAACAGCAGCACCTTTGCCTGGGGAAACAGCAGCGCCAGAGCCATGGCCCAGCGCGGCTTCTGATGCACCTCGATCACCTTTGGGCGCAACTGCCGCAAGGCTCGCACAAGCTGGAGAAACCCGCCCGCCCGCTGAAACGCGATGCCCGGAAACGTGCCGCCCGAATCATGCCCCAGCACCACGGCCCCCGGCAGCGCCAGGGCGAAACGCCGCACCACCAGGGCGATGGCCCCCGCCGCTTCTGGCGTGAAGGATTCGCGCGGCGGCAGGATGATGGCGGTTTCAGCCATTATCCCGCTTCATGGCGAGGCCGAGGCCAAGCAGGAAGAACAGCCAGCCGAGCATATAGAGGGTTGGGAATTCATCCGTGGAGCCGATGGGCCAGAGATAGGTAACAACGGCGATGAACAGCGCGACCTGCATCGGCGCGCGCTGGCGCCACAACCCCGCCGCCATTTCCTTCAGCCACCAGAACGCCAGCAGCACGAACAGCACCAGCCCCGGTACCCCGGCATCGGTGAAGGATTGGATGTAGTAGTTATGTGGGTGCAGATTGCAGGCGCCGAGCGCCAACTGGGTTGGCGGGATGTTGAGCGCCGGGATGCCGCCATTGAAACGCGGCTCCGGGCATAAGTCCCGGAAGCCATTATAGCCCCAGCCATGCCAGGGGGATTGCGCGCCCATCAGCGTGGCGCGGGTGTAAAGCTCGCCATAGGGGCTTTGGGAAAAATGGCTCATATTCTTGTCCGTCTCGCCCACCAGCTTGGCATGGGTGCCGGGGGAGAGAACGGGCGAAGCCAGCAGGAACGCCGCCGAGACGATGATGGCGATGGCCGCCGGCAGCCGCAGCCGGGGCAGGAAGAACGCGGCGATGACCAGCCCCAGCCCGGTGAGCGCCACGCCCATGCGCTGGCCGATGAGCACGGAGGTGAGGATGCCCGCCACCGCCACGGCCAGGCCAAGCACATAGCGCGGCACGCGGGGGGAGGCGAGCAGCGCCGCCACCGCCGGCAGCATCGCCGGGTAGAGAATATGCGTGTAGAGCGCGCCGGCGCGGGGTTTCCAGAACGGGCCGGTGAGGGAACCGTCCACCCAGCGCGGATCGCCGAAGATGTTGTGCCCGATGAGATATTGCTGCCAGGATTCAATAGCGATCCAGAAGGCCGAGAGCATCAGGGCCCAGCCTGCCCAGCGGCGGCTTTCCCGGCTGGCCAGCACCCAATGCTGCAAGGCGGCGGTGAACAGGATGAGGCGGATGACGACGAGGGCCTGGCCGAAGCCCATATTCCATCCGGCCGAGCCAAACCCGGGCCAGGGCAGCGGGGTGGAGCAAAGCAGCAGCCAGAGCCACCAGATGAGGGCGATTTTCATCCAGCCCTGGCGCGCCCAGGAAAAATCCCGGGTCCTGAAGCTATGGGCGAGGAACAGCACATCTGTCACCGCGATGCAGATCTCCGCGAGCACGAAGGCGTGCAGCAGCCCCAGCGGCACCAGTAGCGTGGCGATGAGCGCGAGGCGGTGCAGCGCCTTATCGCGCAAGGCTTTGGTCCAGAATGGTTTGGTAGGCTTCAAGCATGGTTCGTGTCACCGCCTCGCGGGTAAAATTCGAAAGATATTCCGCATGGCCCGTCTGGGCGATGCGGTGGCGCAAATCCGGGTTGTCCAGCACGGCGCGGATGGCGGCGGCAAGGGCGGGCGGGTTGTCGGCTGGCACCAGCATGCCGTTCTCGCCATCGCGGATGGTGGCGCGGGGGCCATCCGACTCGCAGGCGATGAAGGGCGTGGCGGTGGACCAGGCGTCCAGGATCACGGTGCCGAAGGGCTCGTAGCGCGAGGGCAGCAGGCAGATATCCGCCGCGCGCAGCAGGGCGCCGCGGTCGTTCCGCCAGCCGAGGAAATGCGCCCGTTCCGCGACCCCCAGCTCATTCGCCAGGGTTTTCAGCGCGGCTTCCTCCGGGCCTGACCCGGCGATCCAGAGATGGCAATCCGGCAGCTGGGCCAGGGCGTGCAAGGCGGTGTCGATGCCCTTCACCTTATGCAGACGGGAAAGGATGAGCAGGGTTTTAGCCGTCTCGGGTGTGTTGAGAAGGCTGCGGGGAATGGGTGCGGCGGCCTCAACCGAGGGGAAGGTGGGGACATAAAACGCCGTGCCGGGTTTGGCGCCGCTTTCATAGGCGTGGCGCGCAAGGTCCGGCGTGACGCCGATGAAATGCGTGCAGGCGGAGAAATGTTTCTGCTGCTCCTCGTAATCCCCATACCAGCCGATAATGGCCGGGGCGGCGCCTTTTGGCACGAGGCTGACGGCCCGGCGCATCCAGCAATGGATGATGTCGGGCTTATACTCACGGATGAGGGCATTGAGCCGCCAGCGTTGCAGCGGGCGGATTGGATTGGCCAGCACCGAAGGCGCCATGGCGAGCCCCGCCTGTTGCAGCTCCGCGAAGCGCGGGGCGGTGGGGCGCATGACGATGCGCTGCGTCAGCCCGGCCTCATGCAAAGAGAGCATGATATCCGTGGAATAAAGCTCGGCGCCGCCATTCTTGTTCCCGGCCATGATCTGGAGGACCCGCATGGGCGCTCCGTTAGACGGTTACGGGCAGGCGGGCAATCTGGCCGATTAGCTCTTCACCCGCACATATTCGCCCGGCGCGTCCTCGATGGCCTTGAAGCCGCGCGCCTTGCCGGGCTCCCGGGCCGGAACCCTCTCGCTATTCTGCGCCGTGGCCCAGCGGTGCCAATCCGGCCACCAGGAGCCGCCCATCTCCGTGGCGCCCTGGAACCATTCATCCGGGCTTTCCGGCATGTCCTGGTTGATGAAATGGTTGTATTTGCCGCCTTCCGGCGGGTTGACCACGCCCGCGATATGGCCCGAGGCCGCCAGCACGAAACGCACCTTGCCGCCGAAATTGCGCGACCCCTTATAGGTGCTGGCCCAGGGCGCGATGTGGTCTTCCCGGCAGGAGAGGAAATAGCAGGGTATTTTGACCTGGGAGAGATCCACCGGCACGTCCTTCAAGGAAATGCCGCCTGGAATGCTGAGCAGGTTCTTCTGGTACATGTTGCGGAGATAGAATGAATGCATTGCCGCCGGCATGCGGGTGGAATCGCAGTTCCAGTATAGCAGGTCGAAGGGAAATGGCTCCTGCCCAAGCAGGTAGTTGTTCACCACGAAGCTCCAGATGAGGTCGTTGGCGCGGAGCATGTTGAAAGTGTTCGCCATCTCGCCGCCTTCCAGATAGCCGCGCTTGCTCATCCTCTCCTCGATGGAGGAAAGCTGTTCCTCGTCGATGAAGATGCCGAGCTCTCCGGCGTCGGAGAAATCCGTGAGGGTGACCAGGAAGGTGGCGGAGGCGATGCGTTCATCGCCCTTGGCGGCCATGTAGCCCAGGGTGGAGGCCAGCAGCGTGCCGCCCAGGCAATAGCCGATGGCGTTGATCTGATGTTGCTTGGTGATTTTCTCGATCGCGTCCAGCGCCGCCAGCACGCCCTCGGTCATGTAATCGTCGAAATTCTTGTCCGCCAGATGCTCGTCCGGGTTTACCCAGCTGACCATGAACACGGTGTGGCCCTGGGAGACGAGCCAGCGCACCAGCGAGTTCTTGGGCCGCAGGTCGAGGATGTAGAATTTATTGATCCAGGGCGGCAGGATGAGCAGCGGGCGGGCGAGAGCCTGCTCGGTGGTGGGGCTGTACTGGATAAGCTGCATCAGCTCGTTCTGATAGACCACCTTGCCGGGGGAGACAGCGATGTTCTCGCCCACGTTGAAGGCCTCTGTGTCGGTCATCTTGATGCGCAGATTGCCGCGCCCGTGCTCCAGATCGTTGAGCAGGTTGTTGAGGCCGCGCACCAGATTCTCGCCGCCAGTCTCGCGGGTTTTGCGCAGCACCTCGGGGTTGGTGAGGGCGAAATTGCTGGGGCTGAGCGCGTTGATGAACTGGCGGGCATAGAAATCCACCTTTTGCGCGGTTTTCGGGTCCAGCCCGTCCACCTGGGTGACCACGTCGTTGATATAGCGCGCGGAAAGCAGGTAGCTCTGCTTGATGAAGTCGAAAATCTCGTTCTGGCGCCAGGCGGGGTCGGCGAATCGTTTGTCCTTCGGGTCATGCGCGATGACCGGCTCAGGTTCCTCGCCGGAGATGATGCGCCGCGCCGTGTTGTTCCATAAGGTCATGTAGTCCCGCCACAGGCCGATCTGCGCCTCCATCAGATGCGAGGGGTTGGCGAGCAGCTTGGTGGTCATCGCCATGAAAGCGCTGCTGATGTTCAGCGGGTCCATCTGGATGCCTTCGGCGGCCTGGCGCTTCATCCATTCCGCCACCAGCTTCTGGCTGCGCGCGGCGATATCCGCCATGGACCGGCTGAGCGCCCCCGCATCGGGCAGCTTGATATCAGGGTCCTTGGGCGGCATGGGCGCATTCATGGCAGGCGATCCTTTCCGAGGCGGCTATTCTCAGGCAAAATGACCGGCACGCGCGGTGCTTCGCGCCGGTGTGGTTTTAGAGAGGAATGGGATGTTCGGGCGGCACTTCGCAGCATCATGGTTGATCTTGGCGGCGACCTCTCTTGGTGGTTGTTCTCAGTCGGTGGGTTTGTACCACAGGATAGAGGGTGGCGCGATTGCGCAAAGCCGGCAAGCCCCGCCGGGCGCTAACCTGCCTTATCCGAATCTCGCGGATGTGCCGCCGCCGCTGGCCGCCACCCCGCCTGGTTCGCAAGAGGCCATCGCGGCGCAGGCGCGCGGCGGCGTGTCAGCGCCATCGCCCGGCGCGCTGGCCGGGTTGGCTTTGCCCAGTGCCGTGCCGCCCTTGCCGAAGGTGCCGGGTCTGGCGCTTTCCAACCCGATTTTTACGCCAGCGCCCCCGAAGCCGCAGGCACCGACGCTCGCCGCCGCGCCGCCGCCAGCCCCGCCGGTGGGCATCGCTTTCGCTCCTGGCTCGGCGCTGTTGCCCTATAGCCAGACCGGGGCGATTCAAGCCGCCGCTGTGCAACGCGGTGCGGGCCGTGTCCGCGTCTGCGGTTTTGGCGAGGGTTCCATGGCGCTTGCCATTGCCCGGGCGCAGCGCCTTGCCGATGCGCTGACCGCCGCCGGGGTGCCTGGAAAAAATATTGATATGACTGCCTTTTCAGCCGGCTCTGGCGGGTTTGTGCAGCCATATGGCGCGGCGATGGCGGGGCAGGCGCGCGCCAATTAAAACCCCGGGTACCGGCGTTGTGTCTTTATGGCCGCCGTCATTCGTGTATTGAGCAACCCCATCAACCATTCTCGACCGAGTTTAAAATGTCCGAAGAGTTTCACCGCATACGCCGCCTGCCTCCTTACGTGTTCGCGGAAGTGAACGCCGCCAAGGCCAAGGCACGCGCCGCGGCCGAGGACATTATCGATCTCGGCATGGGCAACCCGGACAGCCCGACGCCGCCGCACATCGTGGCCAAGCTGGTGGAAACCGTGGCGGACCCGCGCAGCCACCGCTATTCCACATCCAAGGGTATTCCCGGCCTGCGCCGCGCCCAGGCGGCGTATTATGAGCGCCGCTGGGGTGTGAAGCTGGACCCGGAGACGGAGGTGATCGCCACGCTCGGCTCCAAGGAAGGGCTGGCGAATCTGGCCGCCGCCATCACTTCGCCGGGGGACACGATTCTGGTGCCCAACCCGTCTTATCCCATTCATCAGTTCGGCTTCATTATCGCCGGCGCGTCTGTCCGCTCCATCCCCGCCACGCCGGATGACGAGATGCTGGCGGCGATTGACCGCGCGGTGCGCCATTCCGTGCCGAAGCCGACGGCGGTGATTGTGAACTTCCCGTCCAACCCCACAGCCTACATGGCGACCTTGGAGTTCTACAAGGACCTCGTGAAGCTCGCGAAGCAGCACGAGATTTTCATCATCTCCGACCTCGCGTATTCCGAGATTTATTTCGACGGTAACCCGCCGCCTTCGGTTTTGCAGGTGGAAGGGGCGAAGGATATCACCATCGAGTTCACTTCGATGTCCAAGACCTATTCGATGCCGGGCTGGCGCATGGGGTTTGGGGTGGGTAATCCGCGCCTCATCACCGCGCTGACGCGGATGAAATCTTACCTGGATTACGGCGCCTTCACACCGATTCAGGTGGCGGCGACGGCGGCGCTGAACGGCCCGCAGGATTGCGTGGAGGAGATGCGCAATCTCTACCGCGAGCGGCGGGATATTCTTATCAAAGGGCTGCACGCGGCCGGGTGGGATGTGCCGAGCCCGGAGGGGTCGATGTTCGCCTGGGCGCCGATTCCGCCGCGATACGCGCATATGGGCAGCGTGGAATTTTCCAAGCTGCTGATGGCCAAGGCGAAGGTGGCGGTGGCGCCGGGAATCGGCTTTGGCGAGTATGGCGACGGCCATGTGCGCATCGCTGTCGTTGAAAATTCCCAGCGTCTGCGGCAGGCCGTGCGCAACATCAAGCAGTTTCTGGCGACCGATAACGGCGCGCCGGCTGAAGCTCTGGCCGAGGTCAAATCTTGAAACCGCTGAGAGTCGGGATCGCCGGGCTCGGCACGGTGGGCGCCGGGGTGGTGAAGCTGCTGGCGGCGCAGAAAGAGTTGATCGCCGCCCGCGCCGGACGGCCGGTGATGGTGACGGCGGTTTCCGCGCGGGACCGCAACCGCGACCGGGGCGTGAAGCTGGATGGGCTGAACTGGCACGACGATGCCGTTTCCCTGGCCCATGACCCGGATGTGGATGTGGTGGTGGAGCTGATCGGCGGGTCTGACGGCAAGGCCAAGGCGCTGGCGGAGGCCGCCATCGCGGCGGGCAAGCATCTCGTCACCGCCAACAAGGCGCTGCTGGCCGTGCATGGCGTGGCCCTGGCTCGCGCGGCGGAGGCGAACAACATCACCATCGCTTACGAGGCGGCGGTGGCGGGCGGGATTCCCGTTATCAAGGCGCTGCGCGAGGGGCTGGCGGCGAACCGGGTTTCTCGCGTGGCGGGGATTCTCAACGGCACCTGCAATTACATCCTCACCGTGATGCGCGAGGAGGGCCGGGATTTTGGCGATGTGCTGGCCGATGCCCAGCGGCTTGGCTATGCCGAGGCGGACCCCAGCTTCGACATCGACGGCGTGGACGCGGCGCATAAGCTCGCCATCCTGGCGGGCGTGGCGTTTGGCGCGCGGATTCCCTTTGAGCGTTTGCATATTGAGGGCATCCGCCGCGTTTCAGCCATTGATATCGCTTTCGCGCAGGAGCTTGGCTACCGGATCAAATTGCTGGGCATTGCCGAGGAAGCCGAGGCGGGCATTTCCTTGCGCGTACATCCGGCCATGGTGCCGATTACAAAGCCCATTGCGACTGTGGATGGCGTGTTCAATGCCGTGCTGCTGGAAGGGGGTTTCTCAGGGCCGGTATTCCTGCGCGGGCGCGGTGCCGGTGAAGGCCCCACGGCGAGTGCCGTGGTGGCGGATTTGATCGACCTTGCGCGTGATATCCGTGTGCCGGTTTGGGGCATGGAGGAAAGCGCGCTGGATGATGCGCGGATTGTGCCGGTGGCGGAGTTGGAGAGCGCCTATTTCCTGCGCCTGATGGTGGTGGACCAGCCGGGCGTGCTGGCGGATGTGACCGCGATTCTGCGCGACCATGGCATTTCGCTGGAAAGCATGTTGCAGCATGGCCGCGCCCCGGGCGAAGCGGTGCCGATTGTGCTGGTGACGCATGAAACGCGCGAGGCGGCGGTGAACGAGGCGCTGACGCGGATTGCCGCGCTGCCCGCCGTGCTGGAGCCGCCGGCGCTGATTCGCATTGAACCGCAATAATAGGAGTGTCGTGAATGTCTGAAACCCGCCGCCTCGAGGACGTCTCGGATCGCAACCTGGCGCTGGAGCTGGTTCGGGTGACGGAAGCGGCGGGCATCGCCGCTTCGCGCTGGATCGGCCGCGGCAAGAAGAACGAGGCCGATGGCGCCGCCGTGGAGGCGATGCGCAAGGCGTTCGACACCGTGGCGATCGACGGCACCGTGGTGATCGGCGAGGGCGAAATGGACGAGGCGCCGATGCTCTATATCGGCGAGAAGGTGGGCTGCGGCGGCCCGGCCATGGACATTGCCGTGGACCCGCTGGAAGGCACCACCATCACCGCCAAGGGCGGGCCGAACGCCATCGCCACCGTGGCGCTGGCCGAGCGCGGCAATTTTCTGCACGCCCCGGATATTTACATGGACAAGATCGCCGTGGGCGGCGGGCTGCCGGATGGGGTGATCTCGCTGGATGCGCCGGTGAAGGAAAATCTCAAGAACCTGGCGCTTGCCAAAGGCATCGAGGTGTCTGAGTTGATGGTCTGCATGCTGGACCGTGAACGCCACGAGGAAACCATCGCCAAGATCCGTGAGGCGGGGGCGCGCATTCTGCTGCTGGGCGATGGCGACGTGGCGGGGGTGATCGCGGCGTCTCTGCCGGGCGGGGGCGTGGACATGTATCTTGGCTCGGGCGGCGCGCCGGAGGGCGTGCTGGCGGCGGCGGCGTTGCGCTGCACCGGCGGGCAGATGCAGGGGCGGCTGATGTTCGAGGACGAGGCGCAGATCGAACGTGCGCGCGGCATGGGCATCACGGACCCGACTCATATCTATACGCTGGAAGAAATGGCCAAGGGCGATGTGATGTTCGCCGCCACGGGCGTGACCTCTGGCGCCATGCTGGCGGGCGTGCGGCGCGTGGGGCAGGGGGCGGTGACATATTCCATCGTGATGCGTTCCAAATCCGGCACGGTGCGCTATGTCGAGGGGCACCATAATTTCGCGAAGAAGAATTTCGGGCTTTAATTCCGGGCTTTCAAAGCCTGCATCAGTGTCACGAATTCCTCGACGCTGAGGGTCTCGGCGCGACGGGAGGAGTCGATTCCCGCCGCGTTGCATAGCGCCTCGCCGCCCAACGGCTTCAACGCGCCGCGCAGCATTTTGCGGCGCTGGCCAAAGGCGGCGGCGGTGAGGCGTTCCATGAGCTTCAAATCCTCCCGTGATGGCTGTTCAGGGCGGGGGACGAGTCGGATGAGGGCGGATTCCACCTTGGGCGGCGGGGCGAAGGCGCCGGCGGGGATGCGCATGAGCATCGTGACCTCGCACAGCCATTGGGCCAGCACGGAAACGCGGCCATAAGCGCCTGTGTTGGGCTGGGCGCAGATGCGCTCTGCCACCTCAAGCTGGAACATCAGCGTCATGGAATGGAAATCCGCCGCCTGTTGCAGCCAGTTCACCAGCAGCAGCGTGCCGATATTGTAAGGCAGGTTGGCGACGATGGCGCGCGGGGCGGGCACAAGGGCGGCGAGGTTCGCCTTCATGGCATCGGCCTCGATGATCGTGAGCCGGTTTGTGGTGGCGGCGAGTGCCGAGATGGCCGCCACGGCACGTTTGTCGAACTCGATGGCGGTGACATGCGCGGCCTTGGTTTCCAGCAAGGCGCGGGTAAGCCCGCCGGGGCCGGGGCCGATTTCGATGACATTCAGCCCTTCCAGATTGCCCGCAGCGGCGGCGATGCGCGAAAGCAAGGCGGGGTCCAGCAGGAAGTGCTGGCCGAGGGATTTATCGGCCCGGAGATCGAAATTGCGGATGGTTTCCGCGAGAGACGGCAATAAAAATTCGGCCATGCCCGCTTGTTAGCCCATGCCGGACCGTGGCAACAGAGACGTGTGGACAACGCTAACGGCCACGCGGGTTTATTGCGCATACCCAAGCTGCTTCGCGCATTGGTGCGGGCGGACGAGGTATGGCTCGCGGTTTTGGCGGCGGTGGTGGGGATTTGCGCCGGTTGCGGGGTGGCGCTGATCAATGAGGCCTCGTTCCTGATGCACCAGAATTTGTTTCAGCTGGGGCCAGGGATGGAGCTTTCCGAAACGCCCCGACTCGACCCGCTGCGCGCCATTGCCGTGCCGGTGCTGGGCGGATTGTTCTTCGGGATCACGTTATGGGTTTTGGCGCGGTTTCGGCCCAAGCCGCTGGTCGACCCGATCGAGGCCAATGCGCTCTATGGCGGGCGCATGTCGCTGACGGATTCGATTATCGTAGCGGCGCAGACGGCTTGGTCCAACGGGGTTGGCGCCTCGGTGGGGATGGAGGCGGGTTACGCGCAGCTGGGTTCGGGCGTGGCTTCCTGGCTGGGGCGGAATTTCCGGCTCAGGCGGAATGATTTGCGTACGCTGGTGGGATGCGGCGCGGCGGCCGCCATCGCCGGGGCGTTCAACGCGCCGCTCTGTGGCGCGTTTTACGGCGTTGAACTCGTCATTGGCATTTATTCAGTGACGACGCTGCCCTTCGTGGTGATCGCGTCGCTGCTCGGCACCTTGACCGTGCAGATTCTGGGGTTCGGCGCGCCGCCGCTGAATGTGGTTCTGCCGGAAACTGTGCCGCACGACGCCTATGGGATCATTCTGATCGAGGGCATTGCCTGCGGTATCGCGGGTATAGTGATCATGCGCGGGGTGACGCTGATCGAGGCGGGGTTCCGGCGCAGCGGTATTCCCGTGTGGCTGCGGCCGTTGCTGGGTGGGGCCGTGGTGGGGCTGCTGGGATGCGTGACGCCGCAGGCGATGTCTTCCGGCCATTCCGCCTTGCATACTTATATAGATGTGCGTTTCCCGTTTCTGGTGGCGATGGGGCTGTTTCTTGCCAAATCCGTCGCCTCGGCCTTTTCCATCGGCGCGGGGTTTCGTGGTGGCCTGTTCTTTGCGTCACTGTTTCTGGGCGCGATGTTTGGAAAAGTGTTCGCGGGCATTGTCAGCATCATGCCCTTTGTGACGCCGATGCCGGTGGGGCTTTATGCGGTGGTGGGCATGAGCGGCATGGCCGCGGCGATTATCGGAGGCCCCATGACCATGACCTTCCTGGCACTGGAGAGCACACAGAATTTCGCGGTGACTATGGCGGTGCTGGCCGCCGCCATCGCCGCAACGATTACCGTGCGCAGGCTGTTCGGCTACTCCTTCGCGACCTGGCGGTTCCATCTGCGAGGAGAACAAATCCGCTCGGCCGTGGATGTGGGGTGGATACATGCCCTTACCGTTGGCCGCATGATGCGTGCCGTGCCGGTGACGGCGAAACCGGAGACCAGCCTGGAAGTGTTCCGCCAGGAAGTGCCGCTGGGCGCGGTGCAGCGGGTGGTGGTGGTCGATTCGGACAGGCAATATGTTGGTATCGCCTACCCCGCCGAGGCCGCGATTGTGACCGGTGAACACCGTAGCGTGCGGGATATCATGCATCACCAGGATCATTTCCTGCTGCCGGGCATGACGGTGAAAGAAGCATTGGGAATGTTCGAAAGCGCGGAAGCGGACGCTCTGCCGGTGCTGGATGGGCCGGATACGCGGCAGGTTTTGGGATTGCTGACGGAACAATACGCACTTCGCCGTTATAATGAAGAATTGGATCGGCGCCGACGGGAAGTGTCTGGCGAATAAGGTTATGTAATGGTTAATAAAATGAAATGCGCCAACCGATGCCGTAATAAAAATCGCGTGCCATGTTTGAATACGATTTTATGTAATTGATACATTTTCGAATTAATGCACAAAAGCTCGAAGATTTTATTCTTATTTGGTCGAGCCGGACGAATTTAGCAGAGCTGGGCTCTGAACCCTGAAAGTTGTCACGGCAGCAATTCGAAATAAAAAACAGTAATGTATAAAAAATAAAAAAAATATCATTATTTAATCAAATAACGAAAAGGTTACTAGTTCTGCGGGTGGTTGCAACAAGAATTTAAGGGTTTTCACCGCGCTTATTTCTTGATTTTACTGCACTGCAACGGTAAGACCGAACCTATGGTGGAAAGTGAGGGTAACTGATGAGCGGTACGTCATATCTAACAGTCGCCGGTGGTGGTTCAACGAATCTCCATTCTGGTGTGCTCAGCGTTCCTTCCACGCTCGGCACGACCGTAAATTCTCTACTGCAGACTTATCTTGATGGCGTATCCGGCTCAGTTGCTGGTGGTTCTGCAGGTTTTGAGAATCTTAACGCTATCGGAACGGGTGGTACCGTTGCGGGTTCGGGCAGTACTTTCCTGGAAGAAATTACCAATTCCGACAGCACGGGTGCTTCCGTCGGCGGCACGTTTAGCGGTGTCGTATCGGTTAATCCCGCTGCGACCACCTTGGTGGTTCAGTATCCGGGCAACTTGTCCCTCTCGGGCAGCTCCGGCACAAACCTCGCGCTGTTCGGCGCGGCCAGCAACGTGAACTACACGGTCTCGGGCGGCTCGGGTGCTTCTATCGTTGCGGCTGGCGGCAATGACGCATTTTATATCAGCAACGCCTCTGACGCGGTGACTTTTGCCGGCAACGATACGGTGGTGTTCACCTCGGGCACCTCTGGTGCCGGCAACGAGACCGTGAATGCCGTTGGCAACGCCACGACGAGCGTGTTTATCGGTGGTTCCGATGCCGCGACTGTTACGGCTTCGGACAGCGCCCAAGCCTCGGTTGTGTTCCTGCCGCGCGCGGGTGGTAATCTGGACTTCATTAATAATTCCAGCTCCGCGCAGACGGTTTTCTCTGGCCTCTACACCGTGTCTGGCGGCGGTACGGAGTATACATCCAACTCCATTACCGTGTTCGGCGGTGCTGGCGGCGGTTTCTATGTCGGCGGCAGTGCCGGCTTTAACTCCCTTAATGGCGGCACCGGCAATTCCACGCTGGTTGGTGGTGGCGGCGGCGACATTCTGAGCACTGGCGGCGCCAATAACGTTCTGTTCTCCGGTAATGGTTCTGAGACCCTGATCGGCGGCGGTGGCACCAACAGCTTCTTCCTTGGTGTGGAAGATGTGGGTATCGGCACCATCCGCGCGGTTGGCGATCTGGCTTCCGCGACCGGTTCTGGCTCTCAGAACTTCATTCTGGGCCAGCTCAGCGCCACCACGCTTACCGGTTCGACGGTGACCGGTGCTTCCAACGTATACGACGTGCTGGGCACCTACACCACCACGGGCGGCCAGGCCGTGACTCTGGGCGGAAGCGACTTCACGATCACCGATTTCGGTGCGAACAGCACGATCAACCTCTTGAATGGCTCTTTCAACACGGGTGCGGGTGCGCCGAGTGTCGAGACTGTTCAGCCGGCTATCGGCGGCGGTTCTACGCAGATCCTGCTCAACGATGGCACGGTGATCACGCTCAAGGGTGTGTCCACTTCGCAGGTTAGTGCGCCGGTTGGCGGGCATAGCATCACCTTCCTGTAATTTCCTTAGGGAATTCCAGAAAAAACCTGCCTTGCGAAAGCAAGGCAGGTTTTTTATTGGCTAGTACCGGT
>JAGWOU010000347.1 GCA_028870815.1 Rhodospirillales bacterium
TGGACAAAGTCACCGGCAATGACTTTGACGATTACCTCGCCGCCATCCAGGCCAAGCGCGTGGGCAAGGTGCGCAACACCAAGCGCAGCCTCGGCCAGGCCGATGAACGCGCCTTTGCGCCGGTGGATATCAACGAGGCGCAAACCCGCCGCCGCCGCCTGAATGCGGATCAGTCAGCGCTTACCCCGCCTTTCTGGGGCGCGAAGGTGATAGAGGCCGCGCCGAAAGCCGTGCTGCCCTTCCTGAATGAGCGTTCGCTCTTCCAGTTCCAATGGGGCTTTCGCAAGCAAGGCAAGAGCCTGGAAGACTTCATGGGCTGGGCGCGCCAGGAGCTTCGCCCGGTGATGAAGCGTATGCTCGATATTTGCGAGAAGGACGAAATTCTGCATCCGCAGGCGGTATATGGTTACTGGCAAGCGGCGGGGCAGGGGAATGACCTGATCCTGTTCGATGAAGACGGCACCACGGAAGTTGCCCGCTTCGCCTTGCCGCGCCAGCCGAAGCAGGATGGCGAATGCATCGCGGATTTTTTCCCTGACGTGGAGGATGGCCGCGGCGTGATCGGCCTGCAGGCCGTGACGATGGGCCAGAAAGCCTCGGAGGTCGCGCGTGGATGGTTCGAGGGCAACCGCTATCAGGATTACCTCTATCTGCACGGCGTGTCGGTGGAGATGGCCGAGGCGCTGGCCGAATACACTCATAAGCGCATCCGCGCCGAACTCGGCTTCGCGGCGGAGGATGACCGCGACATGGAGAAGATGCTCTCCCAGGGCTATCGCGGTAGCCGCTACTCATTTGGGTACCCCGCTTGCCCGAAACTGGAAGACCAGGGGCAAATCCTGAAGCTTCTAGGCGCGGAGCGGATCGGGCTGTCGCTATCGGACGAGTACCAGCTCCACCCCGAGCAAAGCACCAGCGCGATTGTGGTGCTGAACAGCCATGCGAAGTATTTCTCTGTTTGAGAATCAGGATCTTCTCAGCTATTTAGAGGGTGATTCAGATTTCAGCTTCGCTTGTAAGTTAGCGCAGATGAAATCATCGCACTCTAGCGCCGAAAGGCGCGGCCCGTTTTCCGAAGAATATTTCCGGTGGCGCTGGAACGCGAGACGCAATAACGCGGCACAATGCTGCCACCGAAACCGGAAAGCAGCAGCAGATTAGGCGTTTGCGTTCCCACGACATGAATGCCATCCATATCGAAGATGCGCCCCCGTGCCGCGGCGTTTTGCAAGGCATGCCAGAGCAGCAGGTTCACCGCGCCAAAATGCGCGCCGGGCTGCCGCGAAGACATGAAATAATATTCGCGCCGCGTATCCCACACGGTTAAGATTGCCGCCTGCGGCGTGCCGTCGGCACGGGCTGCCACCAGAACTCTTCCACGATTGCGTAGCAATATTTCCGCACCCAGTTGTTTCAAGCAGTCTTCATCATAGCTGTTTCTCCGTCCCGCCTCGTGTAGGCAGGCATTGTAAAAATCCAAGAAAAACCCTTCATCGTCAGATTCTGTCACCTGCAGCGTATCCCCGGCGCGGCGGATGGCGTTGCGGGTTTTGTCGCGCATCTGTTTCCACAGAACATCGCTGGCGGCGGGCGCGATCTCGACCGACCATTGCACGTTGCTTGAAAACCCAGCCGTCTCAAAGGCCAGCGTGTTTGTGGTGTCTGGGTGCAGCCGGAACCAGATATGCGCGGCTTTCGGCAATTGTTGCAGCAATTGGGCGCAGATTTGAATTGGCTTGAAGGATTTTACGGCACCTGGGCGGTCCAGCGCGGGTGAAATGGCGGGGCCAAGGCAATGCGTCAGCGCGGGAATATGGATGGTCGTGAAACACTTCATCCAGCGGTGCATGATGAATGGCAGGCGCCCAGCAAGCTGCCCGCCCAAATCCGCGGTAACTTCCTGGTACGCTCCGCCCGAGGCACGCGCCAGCCACCATGGTTCATGAAAAATCGTCGGCGAGAACGGTATCCTCAGGGTGTGAGGCAGGCGCTCGCCGAAGCCGGTGTTTAACACTCTATCTTTTACCTCACAAAGATGCAGGTAAGAGATTGTGTCTTAAAATGTCGGACCGCAATATCTCAGTTTTGCAATCATCCGTAAGTGGTACTGGCCTAATGTCCGGTTGAAGGATCGCCTGCCGAAAGCTTCTCTAAAATCAGCAGCAGCGCCTCTGGCGGCAGGTCCGCCAGGGCTGCGTTCAGCCGTGCCGCGTTGCGGCGCAGGTCGTAAAGCTGGTCCAGCAGAGACAGCACTACCGGCATCGCCGGTTCGCCGATTTCCATTTCGTGGCGCAGCGTATGGATCAGCCTTATCCGCGCCACATCCACCTCGTCGAACTGCCAGGCCCCGCGCATCCCGCGTGCACGCACCCATGAGGCTTCAATCCAATGCGTCAGTTCGGCTTCGTCCAGCCCGGCGATATGCAGCGCTTCGAAGGTGATCATGTCAGCCCCTCCCGCGGGTTGAAGCCGGGCTGCTCCCAGCCTTGCAGAAATGTCTTCAGCGCCTCATCCGCCGGGCCCACCACTACGTTCAGCTTTACGTGCAAATCACCTGCCGCGTGTTTGCCATGCGCCGGCACGCCGCGCCCGCGCAACCGCATCTCGGTGCCTGTTTCCGTTCCGGGGCGCACGGTCATCGCCACGTCGCCCGCCGGGGTGGGGATGGTCACCTTG
>JAGWOU010000012.1 GCA_028870815.1 Rhodospirillales bacterium
CGGGCCACGCTGCCCAACAGCAGGGTGCCGTGGGAAAGCTATGTCGCGAATTATGACCTCATCCGCGACCGCATTGCTGATGTTTATCCGTCCTTGTTCGCGGATTTCAATGCGCGGGTGCGGGCGGATGGTGGCTTTCATCTTTCCGTTCCGCCACGGGAGCGCAAATGGACGACCGAGAGCGGGCGTGCGAATTTTTTGGTGTTTGAAGGTGTGCACGAAAACGAACCCACTGGCGGCAAAGAGATGTTTCGCCTCTCCACCACACGCTCGCATGAGCAGTACAACACCACGATCTACTCGAATTCGGACAGGTATCGTGGCGTTTATGATGGCAGAATGGTGCTGTTCATGAACGAGACGGATATGCACGACCGGGGCATTGCGGCCCGAGCCGTGGTGGCGCTGGAGACCATTGCCAATGATGACGTGGCTCGCAGGGTGGAGGGTTTGACCGTCTATCCCTTCGCGATGCCGCGCGGTTGTGTGGCCGGATATTTTCCTGAGTTGAATCCGCTGCTGCCGCTGGATTACCAGGACGAGATTTCGGCCACGCCGGCGGCGAAATCCATCCCCGTGCGGGTGGTGGGTTGAGCGTTAATCCACCACGCTGCCGGTGAACAGAATCTGCGCATCGGGCCGGGCGATGGCGATGACAGTGAGCCCGGCCTTTTCAGCCACGCGCAAGGCAAGCCCGGTTGGCGCGCTGATCGCCACCACCGTGCGGAACCCGGCGATGATGGATTTCTGCACCATCTCGTAAGAACAACGCGAGGTGAGCAGGCAAAAGCCGTCCGACAGATTTTGCCCGGCGCGCAGCCCGGCGCCGATCAGCTTGTCCAACGCATTATGGCGGCCCACGTCTTCGCGGATCAGGCGTATCTCGCCATCAGGCCCGCACCAAGCGGCGCCATGCACCATGCGCACGTCTTTGTTCAACGCCTGATGCTGAGCCAGGTTGCCCAGGGCGCGCCGTACCGAGGCGAGAGAGGTGGGCGGGCCGGGCGGCAGTGCTGGGAGGGGGCGCAACACCTGCTCGGCGTCTTCCGTACCACAAACGCCGCAACCCGTGCGCCCCACCACCATCCGGCGGGACGCCTGCATCAGCCGGTGAAATGGCTCGGCGGGGATGCGCATTTCCGCTTCGATGAAGCCGGGGCCGTCTTTCACCTCGATGGATTTGATTTCGTCAACCGTTTCGACGATGCCCTCAGTGACCGAGAAACCGGCGCAAAAATCTTTGATGTCGCGCGCGGTCGCCATCATCACCGCGTATTGCATGGTGTTGTAGCTGAGGCTGACCGGCGTCTCCTCGGCCAGCGCGGTTGGCTGGTCCAGGAATGGTTCCGTTCCGGACATGCGGGCGGCGGGCCAAGTCTGCATCACGGGGAAGGCGGGGTTGTCCATACAGGGCAAACTAGGCGGCCTGCCGCGAAGTGCAAGATGCCCCGCTTTTCGCGCCGGTCTGGCCCGCGTTCGTAACGCTTTGCGGGATATCAAAGCGAAATAGTGATAACTATATATGAAACAGGAGTTCTTCAGGAGCGGGATATGATCAGGGTGCCGTTGGGAGTTGTTTTGGCGTTTGCATTCGGCGGCGCGGCTCTTGCGCAAACCGCGTCCGGTTCAGTGCAGGTTCCTGCTAATCCAAATGGGTCGGTCGTGCAGCCGGGCATCGCGAAACCGCCCGCCGCTGCGCCGGTGAAAAAATCAGCCAAGCAGCGCCCGGGCACCAGCCCGACTTTGCCGAACGATCCAACCTTGCCGCAGGTTGCCCTGCACCCAACCGCCACCATCGGCTCGCCAGTGCCCATTGCGGGCGCGGGCGGCACCACCAAGTCGGCGACGGGCCAATAGCATTGCGCAGGCTGGGTTCAGGCGATGTGTCTAGACCCGGCCCGAAAGTGTTTGGCTGGGCGCTTCCGTAAGGGTGGAAATCTCGTCGCTCCGGCAGATGCACTCGACATATTTGCCGTGATGCTCACGGAACACCCATCCATCCTCGATGAAGAAGCGTTCATCGGCATGGCCGCCAGCGCGAGCAGTCTGAAACTTGCCTTTCAGCGCGACAATAGAGGCTTGGTCAGCGAGGGCTTTGCTCTGGCGCATTGTTCACCTCTGTCTCGGACGCAGGAAGCATAGTGGGAAGGGGCGCCTTTTATCAAACTGAAAAACACAATCTTGCCAAATTTTATGTTACGGCCAGTGACGGGCCGAGGCGGCCTTGTGGCGTGCGGATATGTGCCGCAAAAAACCGATACCGCGCAGGGCTTTACTGGTGTGCGGATTGTAAACGGGATTATGGACCATGCCTGATTTTGTATTCGCGCCGCCGCCGCCAGTGAGTGTGCCGGTTACAGATGGCCGCCTGTTTCCCGTGCGCCGGATTTTCTGCGTCGGCCGTAACTATGAGGCCCATGCGCGGGAGATGGGTGGTGATCCCGCCCGCGAGCCGCCGTTCTTTTTCACCAAGCCTGCGGATGCTTTGGTGCTGCCTGGGCAGGATACGCCTTATCCCAGCGAAACAGCGAGCCTGCACCATGAGATTGAACTGGTGGTGGCGATCGGCACGGGTGGGGCGCAGATCCAACCGGGCGAGGCACTATCTCATGTTTTCGGATATGCGGTCGGCCTCGACCTGACCCGGCGGGATATGCAGGCCGAAGCCAAGGCGCTCCGCCGCCCCTGGGATTTGAGCAAGGGCTTTGATGCCTCCGCGCCGATTGGCGTGATCGCGCCTGCAAACGCCATCGGCCATCCCGCCTCCGGGCGTATTGCGCTTGGCGTGAATGGCGAGACCCGCCAGAAAGGCGATCTCGCCGATCAGATCTGGCCGGTGCCGGACATTATCGCGATCCTCTCTCGCTTTGTCGCCCTGGCGCCGGGCGATTTAATCATGACCGGAACGCCAGAGGGCGTGAACGCGGTTGTGAAAGGGGATTTGATGGAAGGCGAGATAAGCGGCGTGGGCACGCTGCGGACCAGGGTGGTGTAAGCCCTTATTCGACGGTTACGGATTTCGCGAGGTTGCGCGGCTGGTCCACATCCGTGCCCTTCATCACCGCCACATGATAGGCCAGCATCTGCACCGGAATGGCGTGCAGAATGGGGGCCGCGAACGGGTCGATGCTTGGCAGCAAAATCGTCTCGGCGGCAATCGGCGCCAGCTTGGATGCGCCTTCCTCGTCGGAGAACACCACGATCTGTCCGCCCCGCGCCGCCGCCTCCTGCAAATTCGAGGCGGTTTTCTCGAACAACGGACCGGAGGGGCAAATGGCGATGACTGGCACGCTTTTGTCGATCAGCGCGATCGGGCCGTGCTTCATCTCCCCCGCCGCGTAACCCTCGGCATGGATGTAAGAGATTTCCTTCAGCTTCAACGCCCCTTCCAGCGCGATGGGAAAGCACCCGCCGCGCCCCAGATACAGCACGTCCTTCGCCTCGGCGATGCGCGCCGCCAGTTTGCGGATGGGCGCGTCGTTGCCCAGCACCTCCGCCGCCTTGGCGGGCACCTCCAGCAATGCCGCCGCGAGCCGTGCGATCTCCGACGGGCCGCATGTGCCCTTGGCCCGCGCCAGCGCCAGCGCGAACACCGCCAGCACGGTTAGCTGTGCCGTAAAAGCCTTGGTGCTGGCTACACCGATTTCCGGCCCCGCGATGGTTTCAAGAATCGCGTCGCTCTCCCGCGCCATGGTGCTCTCCGGCACGTTCAGCACGGAGAGAATTTGCTGCCCCTCAGCCTTCATGTAGCGCAACGCAGCCAGGGTATCGGCGGTTTCACCGCTCTGGCTCACCAGCAGCCCCAGCCCGGCCAAGTCCAAAGGTGGCGCGCGGTAGCGGAACTCGCTCGCTACATCCGCCTCTACGGGCACGCGGGCCAGATTTTCCAGCCAGAACTTGGCGGTGAGCCCGGCATAAAAGGCGGAGCCGCAGGCGCTCATGGTGATGCGTTTGATGCCGGCAAGATCGAAGGGCAGGGTGGGCAGGCGCGGCGCCTCGTTTTCCATCATCCGGTGCAGCACGTCACCGATTACCACCGGGTGCTCGTGCAACTCCTTCTCCATGAAATGCCGGAAATTGCCCTTGCCTATGGCCGCACCCGTCAGGGCGGTGAGTTTTTTCTGGCGCAGGATCACAGCACCGGTGGAGTCATGAAACACCGCGTTTTTGTCGGTCACGACGACCCAATCGCCGTCTTCCAGATAGGCGATTTCGCGGGTCAGTGGGGCGAGAGCCAGCGCGTCGGAGCCGAGATACATTTCCTCAGCGCCGAACCCCACTGCCAGGGGCGCACCGCGCTGCGCGCCGATCATCAGCGCCTGATGCCCGGCGAAAACCAGCGCCAGGGCATAGGCGCCTTCCAGCCGAGCAAAGGCCTGTTTTGCGGCTTCAACCGGCTCCAGCCCTTGTTGCAGCAGGTAATCCACCAGCAGTGCAACGACCTCGGTATCCGTCTCGGTGGAGAAAACCTGGCCTTTTGCCTCCAGCTCCGCGCGCAGCGCATGGTGGTTTTCAATGATGCCGTTATGCACCACCGCCACGCGGGCGGTGGCGTGCGGGTGGGCATTGCCAACCGTGGGCGCGCCGTGAGTGGCCCAACGCGTGTGCCCAATGCCGGTGGTGCCGGAAAGCGGTTCCTTTTCCAGCACGGCGGCCAGGTTTTTCAGTTTGCCCTCGGCGCGGCGGCGGTCAATATGCCCGTTCACCAGCGTTGCAATACCGGCGGAATCATACCCTCTGTATTCCAGGCGTTGCAGCCCCCCCAGCAGCAGCGGCGCCGCATCAGAATGGCCCACAACCCCTACGATTCCGCACATCAGCCTTACTCTCCTCGATATTGCTTTGCGGTAGCCCTGGCAGCCGCTCTATGTCAAAGGACAGGCGATTCAATTTATCTGACGGATTATTTCATGCGCGCTGTGATCTTCGACCTGGACGGCACGCTGATCGACGCTGCGCCTGATATAGCGGCGAAGCTGAACAAGGTGCTGGAGGCGGACGGCCATGCGGCGCTGTCTCTCGCGGAGGTGCACAGCATGATCGGGGACGGCGCCAAGGTGCTGGTGGAGCGCGCCTTCGCCGCGCGCGGCAGCACCGCACAACCCCGGCATCACGAGAAATTCCTTGAGATTTACGCGCAGGACCCGGTCATCAACACGGTGATTTATGAGGGCGCGCTGGAAACATTGGAGGCCTTGCAGGCGCAGGGGCGGCCGCTTGGCATCTGCACCAACAAGCCGATGCACGCCACGCGTGAGGTGCTGGACGCGCTGAACCTCACCCGGTTCTTTGGTGCCGTGGCGGGCGGTGATTCCACCCCCTACCGCAAGCCGGACCCGCGCCATCTTGCCGCCGTACTCTCGGAACTGGAAGTGACCGACGCGATCATGGTTGGCGACCACGCCAATGACATGAAAGCCGCTGCGGGTCTCAAACTCCCCGCCATTTTCTGCGCTTGGGGCTATGGCCGGGGCGAGGGCGATGCCCGCGCCGAAACCCCCGCCGATTTGCCCGGCATTATCGCCGCGATGGGCTAGACACGCAGCGCAACTTTGCGTAACGCGCGCTTGACGATGCCGCCCTTATGGCCCATTTGGAGAAACAGGACTAATTCAGTCCTTTTAAGGGTGCGTTATGCTGAAACTTTCACGCTTGACCGATTACGCGGTTGCCGCGCTGGTCCGCCTGGGCATGGCGGATGGCGTTGAGACCTCGCCCGGCATTGCGGCGGGTATTGGCGTGCCGGAGCCAACCGTGGCCAAGGTGCTGAAGGCGTTGGCCGGGCATGGCCTCGTCACTTCCACCCGTGGCGCGCGGGGTGGTTATCGCCTTGCCAAACCATTGGCGGAAATCCCGGTTTCCGAGGTGATCGTCGCGATTGATGGACCCATCGCGCTTACCTCCTGCGTGGAAGGTACGGGCATGATCTGCGAAAGCCAGGCCCTTTGCCCCGTTGCCGGGCGATGGGACCCGGTGAACGAGGCCATCCGCGGCGCGCTCTCTCATATTTCACTGGCCGATATGGCGGCGGCTTCAATCCCGCCTGCCTTTCGTATCCCGGCCGAGCCGATCAACGAGGTTGCCTGAACTATGTCCACGACCACCGAAGCCACGATCCAGGAACTGGCGGCCCAGAAGTATAAATATGGGTTCACGACCGATATTCTGATGGAGGAGTTCCCAAAGGGACTCTCGGCGGACATTGTGCGCCTTATCTCGGCCAAGAAAAGCGAGCCGGAATGGCTGCTGGAATGGCGGCTGAAGGCCTATGAGGCGTGGCTGAAGATGGAGGAGCCGGAATGGGCGCGCATCCATCACCCGCCCATCGACTATGACGCGCTCTATTATTACGCCGCCCCGGCCAAGGCTGTGCCGAAATCGCTGGACGAGGTGGACCCCGAGCTTCTGAAAACCTACGAGAAGCTGGGTATTCCGTTGAACGAACGCGCGGCGCTGGCGGGTGTTGCCGTTGATGCGGTGTTCGATTCCGTCTCCGTCGCCACCACCTTTCGGGATACGCTGGCCAAGGCGGGGGTGATCTTCTGCTCCATCTCCGAAGCTGTGAAGGAACACCCGGAGCTGGTGCGCAAATATATCGGCTCCGTGGTGCCGGCTGGCGACAATTACTTCGCGGCGTTGAACTCCGCCGTGTTCTCCGATGGCAGCTTCGTCTTCATCCCCAAGGGCGTGAAATGCCCGATGGAGCTTTCCACCTATTTCCGCATCAATGCCCGTAATACCGGGCAGTTCGAGCGCACGCTGATCATCGCCGAGGAAGGTGCTTCCGTTTCCTATCTGGAAGGCTGCACCGCGCCGATGCGCGACGAAAACCAGCTCCATGCGGCGGTGGTTGAACTGGTGGCGCTGGACGATGCGAAGATCAAATACTCCACCGTGCAGAATTGGTATCCTGGCGATTCCGAAGGCAAAGGCGGGATTTATAACTTCGTCACCAAGCGTGGTGCCTGCAGGGGTAAGAATTCAAAAATCTCCTGGACGCAGGTGGAAACCGGTTCAGCGATCACCTGGAAATATCCCTCCTGCATTTTGCAAGGCGAGGGCTCGGTTGGCGAGTTTTACTCCGTCGCCGTCACCAATCATTTCCAGCAGGCCGATACCGGCACCAAGATGATCCATATCGGCAAGAACACGTCGAGCACGATCATCTCGAAAGGTATTTCCGCCGGTAAGTCCAACAATACGTATCGCGGGTTGGTGAAGATCATGCCCGGCGCCTCTGGCGCTCGCAACTTCACTCAATGCGATTCGTTGCTCATCGGCGACCAATGCGGCGCGCATACGGTGCCGTATATTGAAAACCGCAATTCCTCGGCCAAGGTGGAGCATGAGGCCACCACCTCCAAGATCGCTGAGGACCAATTGTTCTATTGCCGCTCCCGTGGTCTTTCGGAAGAAGACGCGGTGAGCCTCATCGTCAATGGCTTCTGCAAGGATGTGCTGAAGGAATTGCCGATGGAATTCGCTGTCGAGGCACAAAAACTATTAGCTGTTTCTCTGGAAGGTTCGGTGGGCTGATGCTCGAGATCAAGAATTTGCATGCGCGTATTGGCGATGCGGAAATCCTGAAGGGTGTGACGCTCACCATCCCCGATGGTGAAATTCATGCCATCATGGGCCCCAATGGCGCTGGCAAATCCACGCTGTCTTACGTTCTCTCTGGCCGCGATGGCTATGAGGTGACGGAAGGCGAAGTGTTGTTCAATGGCGAGAACATTCTGGAGATGGAGCCGGAAGACCGTGCGGCTGCCGGCATGTTGCTGGCGTTCCAGTACCCGGTGGAGCTGCCGGGTGTGGGCAATGCCAATTTCCTGCGTACCTCGCTGAATGCCATTCGCCGCAAGCGCGGTGAGGAGGAGCTGGACGCCGTCGCTTTCCTGAAACTCGCCCGCGCCGCCGTGAAGCAACTGGCGATGAAGGAGGATTTCCTGAAGCGCAATGTGAATGTCGGCTTTTCCGGCGGTGAAAAGAAGCGCAACGAGATGCTGCAAATGGCCATTCTGAAGCCGCATCTCGCCATTCTGGACGAGACGGATTCCGGCCTGGATATCGACGCGCTGAAGATTGTGGCGGAAGGCGTGAACACCCTGCGCGATGAGAAATTCTCTGCCCTGGTCATCACCCATTACCAGCGCCTGCTGGACCATATCGTGCCGGACGTGGTGCATGTGCTGGCGGGTGGCAAGATCGTGCGTTCCGGCCCCGCCTCTTTGGCGCTGGAGCTGGAAGCCAGCGGCTATGCCGGGCTGGAAGCCGCCTGACCATGGTCGCTCTGCCCACCCGCAAGCTGGAAGCCTGGCGCTATACGGATCTGCGCCCGCTTTCGGCCATCAGCTTCGCGGCACCGCCCGCCGTTTCGGCCACGCCGGAATTGCCGGACCTGCCGTTCCCTCGCTTCGTGTTTTTGAACGGCGCGTTGAACGCGGCACTTTCAACCGGCTTTGCGCATGCCAAGCCCTTCGCGCCGGTTGAAGGCCAGGGTACGCAGCCCATGGCGCTGATTAATGCCGATTATGCCCAGGACGGTATCAATATTGAAATCCCCGCTGGGCAAAATGCCGGGGAATTGCTGCTGGTTTCTGCGGCCAGTGGTGCTGCGCCGTTTGCTTTCCATCCGCGCCACCGCGTGAAGCTGGGGCAGGGCGCGACATTCACGCTGATCGAACTGGACCAGGGCGAGGGCATTTACTGGCAGAACGCCGTGTTTGAGGTTGAGGTGGCGGAAGGGGCGAAGTTCCAGCATTTCCGTCTGCAGGAGGAAAGTGTTGAAGCTTTCAACACCACCACCATCCATGCCGATATCGCGGGTGATGCCTCTTATGAGCATTTCACCCTGACGCTTGGTTCCAAGATTTCCCGCACGGAGATCGAGGCCAATCTGCTGGGCCAGAACGCGCTTGCTCACTTGAATGCGGCGCAGCTTTTGGGTGGCGTGCAGCATGGCGATTTCACTACCATCATCCGCCACAAGGCGCCCAACTGCCCTTCGCGCCAGACGGTGAAATCCGTTCTCGCGGGGCGTGCGCGCGGTGTATTCCAGGGCAAGATCGAGGTGGACCAGATTGCCCAGAAGACCGACGGCTACCAGATGAGCCAGGCGCTTCTACTCTCGCCGGATGCGGAGATGGACATCAAGCCCGAGCTGCAGATTTTCGCGGATGACGTGAAATGCTCGCATGGCGCTACCATCGGCGCGCTGGACGAGGAGCAGGTTTTTTATCTGCGCTCGCGCGGTATCCCCGAGGCGGATGCAAGGCAAATCCTCATCCGCGCCTTTCTTGAGGAAGCTTTGGAGCCTGTCACGCACGACGCTTCCAAGACGCTGTTCGAGGAGGTTCTGCAAAGCTGGTGGAGCAAGCAATGAGCACCACGCTGCTACCTTTGGACGTTCACGCTATCCGCCGGGATTTTCCGATCCTGTCGCAGAAGGTGCATGGCAAGCCCTTCGTGTTTCTGGATTCAGGCGCCTCCGCGCAGAAGCCGAAACAGGTGATCGAGGCCATGCGCTTCGTGATGGAGGAGCAATATGCCAACGTCCATCGCGGCCTGCATTACATGTCCGAGAAAGCCTCGGACGCGTATGAGAATGTGCGCGACAAGGTGGCAGAGCTTTTGAACGCGGGTAGCCGGGAAGAGATCGTTTTCACACGCAATGCAACTGAGAGCATCAACCTCGTTGCTTACACGTGGGGCCGCACCGCGCTGAAACCGGGCGATGCCGTGGCGGTTTCAGAGATGGAGCACCACGCCAATCTTGTGCCTTGGCAAATGCTGCGCGATGCTCACGGCACCGAGCTGCGGATCATCAAGATTACAGATTCCGGTGAGTTGGACTGGGACTCTCTTGAGCAGGTCTTCGCGGATGGTAAGGTAAAGCTGCTCGCACTCACCCACATGTCCAACGTGCTGGGCACTTACACGCCGGTTGAGCGCCTGGCGAAATTCGCACATGAGCATGGGGCGAAAATCCTGTTGGACGGGTCCCAGGCCATCGTCCACCGCGCCGTGGATGTACAGGCCATCGACGCTGATTTCTACGTATTCTCCGGCCACAAACTCTACGGCCCCACTGGCATCGGCGTACTCTATGCCAAGGCGGAAATCCTGGATTCGATGCCGCCTTTCATGGGCGGCGGGGACATGATCGCCTCAGTCTCCTACCAGAAATCCACCTGGGCCAAGCCGCCCCATCGTTTCGAGGCTGGTACCCCGGCCATCATCGAAACCATCGGCCTTGGGGCGGCCATTGATTATGTCCGCGCCATCGGGTTCGAAAATATCGCCGCGCATGAACAGCATCTTACCGAGCACGCGCTCTCCACCCTGAGTGGGATTGAAGGGCTGCGCATTTTGGGCGCGGCGCAAGATCGTGGCGGTGTGATCTCCTTCGTGATGAAGGACGCCCATGCGCATGACATCGCGACACTGCTGGACCGCCAGGGCATTGCCGTGCGCGCCGGGCACCATTGCGCCGAGCCGCTGATGGGCAGGCTTGGTGTGACAAGCACCGCGCGCGCCACCTTCGGCCTCTACACCCTGCCGGAGGAAATCGACGCGCTGGCCACAGGGCTTGAAAGGGTGCGGAAGATTTTCGCATGAGCGAGGCGCTTTACCAATCCATCGTGCTTGAGAGCAGCCGCAACCCGCGCCATGCGGGCCGGCCAGACGTGTTCAAAGCCGAAGGACAAAGCGAAAACCGCATGTGCGGTGATAAGGTCAGCGTTTTTTTCAACGGCGCTGAGCTGCGTCATGAGGCACAGGGCTGCACGATCCTTGCCGCCAGCGCGGAGCTGATGTGCGAGGCGGCCACCGGCAAAACCACCGGTGAGATCGCCATATTGAGTGATAAGTTCGAACATCTTGTGAAAACCGGGCAGGAAACCCCGGAACTGGGAGAATTGAATGCGCTTGCAAGCATTGCGCAATATCCTTCCCGTCTTCGGTGCGCGACGCTCCCTTGGAGCGCCCTCCGAGACGCCATTGCCAGAGCCGGAAGCACAGGAGGCCCCGCAAATGGTTGAAGATGTGAAAACCGAAGCTGAGCAAATGCAGCCCGTTACGAGCTGGACACCCGATGGCGAAACCAAGCCCCGCGTTTCCGAGGAAGCGGTGATCAGCGCCATCTGCACGGTTTATGACCCGGAAATTCCGGTGAATATCTACGAACTTGGCCTGATCTACGCGATCGAACTGGTTGAAAATGGCGATGTGAAGGTCGAGATGACGCTCACCGCCCCCGGTTGCCCCTCCGCGCAGGAGCTGCCGGAAATGGTTCGCAACGCCATCGCACAGATTGATGGCGTGGGCGATATTGTTGTTGATACCGTCTGGGACCCGCCATGGGACCAGAGCCGCATGAGCGAGGAAGCCCGTCTCATGCTGAACATGTTTTGAGGTAAAGACATGGACGTTACGCACACAGCCACACCCAAGAAGCGCGAGCTCCCGCCGCTGATGACATTGACGGATGCCGCCGCCGAGCGCCTGCGCAAGCTTTATGCGGGCGGTGAGCAAGGCAAGCTGCTGCGCATCTCCGTTGGCACCAAGGGCTGCTCTGGCATGTCTTACGAGATGGGCTGGGTGGAAGAACCTGGTGCGACCGACGAGATCGTGAAATCCCAGGACCTCACGGTGCTAGTAGACCGCAAGGCCACGCTGTTCCTGATCGGCACGGTGATGGATTACCGGGAAGATACGCTAACCCGCGGCTTCACCTTCGAGAACCCGAACGAGAAGGGCCGCTGCGGCTGCGGCGAAAGCTTCCACGTTTAAAAAGGCTTAGGTAAGCACCACGCTTACCGGCACATGATCGCTCGGCTGTGCCTTTGCCCGCTCATCCTTATGGATGGTCATGGATAGCAGACGCTCCGCCAGCCTGGGTGAGAGCAGGGCATGGTCGATGCGCAAGCCTATATTCCGGTCCCACGCGCCACCCTGATAATCCCAGAAGGTGTAAAGCGACTCTTTCGGATGCAACGCGCGCACAGCTTCTGTTAGCCCGGTATGAAGCAACGCGTGAAACGCTGCCCGCGTTTCCGGGCGAATCAGCGCGTCATTCGCGGGCAGGGCGCGAGGGGCGAAATCAGCGTCGGTCGGGCATACGTTGTAATCCCCAGCCAGGATGAAATCCTCATCTCCCTCCATCATCGCCGCCGCGTGCTCGCGCAGTGCCGCCATCCAATGCAGCTTGTACTGGTAGCCGGAATCCCCGCCGGAATTGCCATTGGGCAGATATAGCCCGCCAATCTTCATGCCCTGCGCCTTCACTTCCACGAAGCGCGCATGGGAATCCTCCTCGTACATGCCGGGCAGGCGCTTATGCGTTACCTCCGTGCCGCCCTTATGCAGAATGGCGACGCCATTATAGGATTTCTGGCCCACGATCTCGGCCTCGTAGCCCAATGCCGAGAACGTCATCGCGGGGAATTGATGCGCCTCGCATTTGATCTCTTGCAGGAGCAGGAAATCCGGCTGCTCGCGCACCAGGAAATCCGCCACATGCGCCTCGCGCGTGCGGACGGAGTTCACGTTCCAGGTGGTGATTTTAATCAACGGAGAAGGACGTGCCGCAGCCACAGGAGGCGGTGGCATTCGGGTTTTTCACCAGAAAATGCGCGCCCATCAGTGAATCTTTAAAATCCAGCTCCGCACCGCCCAGAAAATCCAAGCTCACCGGGTCCACGAACACAATGGCGCCGTCCCGTTCCAGCACGAGGTCGTCCTCGGCCTGTGCATCCGTCAGGTCGAACTTATATTGCAGGCCGGAGCAGCCGCCGGCCAGCACTTCCACCCGCAGCGCCTTGGCGCTGGGTTCGCCGGCCAGAATTTCGGCCACCCTGGCGGCGGCGGAGGCGGAAAGGGCAAAAGGGGCAATCACGTCGCTCATACGCCATATATAGCGCGCGGGGGCCTTGGTGGTAAGGCCAGCCTGTTCTAAAGCCCTGCCCATGACGAAAGCCCCCTATGCTGTGCAGGAAGAGGAAACGCGTGGGCGCGTTCACGAGCAAACCCGCTCGGATGACCGCAGCCCCTATCAGCGCGACCGCGACCGCGTGGTCCACTGCTCGGCCTTCCGCAAGTTGCAATATAAAACCCAGGTCTTCATCAACCGGGAGGGCGATTTCTACCGCACGCGCCTGACCCACAGCCTGGAAGTGGCGCAGATTGCCCGCGCTATTGCCCGTGCCTTGGCGTTCGATGAAGACCTTACCGAGTGCTTGGCTTTGGCGCATGATCTCGGCCATCCGCCCTTCGGCCATGCCGGGGAACGGGGGCTGGACGAGGCGTTGAAGGATTTCGGCGGCTTCGACCATAACGACCAGTCCTTCCGCGTCGTCACCCGGCTGGAGCAGCGCTACGCGGCGTTCGATGGCCTCAACCTCACCTGGGAGAGCCTGGAGGGGCTGGCCAAGCATAACGGCCCGCTAAAGAACCCGCCGCCCACCATCGCCGCCTTTAACGCGGATTTGTCTCTGGATCTCTCGCGTCAGACCTCCGGCGAGGCGCAGATCGCGGCTTTCTCTGATGATATCGCCTACAACACCCACGACCTGGATGATGGCCTGCGCGCTGGTTTGTTTGGCTTCGAGGATATTTTGCCGCTCCCGGTCATCGGCGACCTTGTTCGTGAGGCGCGCAAGCTCACCGACCAGCCCCACCGCATCCGCGCCGAGCTGAGCCGCCGCGTTATCAATTGCCTGGTGCATGATGCCCTGGCCGAGAGCGGCCGCCGTTTGGCTGGTCTGGCCCCACAATCCGCTGAGGATATCCGTGCTGCCGCTGGCCCGGTTATCGCCTTTTCCGAAGAAATCCGGGTGGCGAATATTGAGTTGAAGCGTTTTCTGATGGCCCGGATGTACCGGCATTGGAAGCTCAACCGTATGAACTACAAATGCATGAACGTTACCCGCACCTTGGGCTCGCTGCTGCTGCGCAAGCCGGATTTGCTGCCCGATGATTGGCGCGAGCGCGCCGGCCCGGCCGAAACCCCGCAAGCCGCCGCCACGGTGCGCGACTATGTGGCCGGCATGACCGACCGTTACGCTTTGGATGAATTTTCCCGTTTGACCGATCCGTCGGTCCCCGCTTGAGAGACAAGATGCAAGACGAAAATCTGTTCGCCGCGCTGCGTGGCGAGGTTCTGACCGCCCTGGAAACCCTGGCCCCCGGCCTGCCGCCGGAGATTCTGGGGCGCGTGGAAGTAACGCCAACCAAAGACCCCGCCCATGGGGACATGGCGACCAACGCCGCCATGATCGCCGCCAAGCCCGCAGGCAAGAACCCGCGTGAACTTGCTGCCGGGTTGGTGGAAAAACTCTCCGGCCACCCAGGCATCACCAAGGCTGAAGCGGCGGGGCCGGGCTTTGTGAACCTTACGCTTTCGCCCGCTTTGCTGCTGGCGCAGCTGCCGGTGATTCTTGCCGCCCAGGAATCTTACGGCCGGGTTGGCTCCAAGGGCCGCAAGATCAATGTGGAATATGTCTCCGCCAACCCCACCGGGCCGCTGCATGTGGGCCATTGCCGTGGCGCCGTGGTGGGCGATGCGCTCTCCAACCTGCTCGCCAAGGCGGGTTATGACGTTACCAAGGAGTTTTATATCAACGATGCCGGGGCGCAGGTGCTGGCCTTGGCGCGCTCCGTTTATGTCCGGTATCTGGAGGCGCTGAAGTTCTCGCCGGAAGCCTATATCGAGACCGTGCCCGGCGGCATGCAATATGGCGGCGCGTATCTCATTCCCATCGGTGAGGCGCTGGCCAAAAAATACGGCGATGAATATGCCGAGACACCGGAGGCCAATTGGCTTGATATTTTCCGGGATTTCGCTGTTGCGCGGATGCTGGAGATGATCCGCGAGGACCTCGCGGCCCTTGGCGT
>JAGWOU010000348.1 GCA_028870815.1 Rhodospirillales bacterium
CGAAACTGAGAACGCAGCACCGCCGTCGCCAAATTATATTGACACCATAAAGCAAGACAACCAATCGCTCCCTATGGCTGGCATGACTCAGAAGCCTAAAATGGCGATGAACAAAATGGCCATGCAAGGCGGTATGGGAACGGATTTAAACGACATCAGTTATGATGCGTTCTTGGCCAACGACAGAACTTTGGAAGATCCTGATGTAATTCGGATAGAGCCGCGTGGCCGCGTTAAACTTCGAATTATAAACGCCGCGTCGTCGAGTCAGTTTTGGATTGATTTGGGGAAACTTACAGGCCGGGCTGTTGCCGTCGACGGTCATGATATTTTGCCCATCCCAGGACAATTCTTTCCTTTGGCAACCGCCCAAAGATTAGATGTCATCATTGACCTTCCTCAATCTGGGGCCTTCCCCGTTCTTGCAAGGCTGGAGGGAGATTATAAAACCACAGGCATCATCCTGGCCACAAAAGGCGCACACATTACAACGCTTGAATCAAGTTTAGTAAAGCGCGCACCCGCGCTTGATAATTCGTTTGAGAAAATTCTTAATGCTGCGCGCCCTCTCTCAGCAAAGCCCGCCGATATCGTTCACAGAATGGTTTTAGATGGAGGAATGAACCCTTATAAATGGTCCATCAACGGCGCATATTGGCCGAATATTGTGCCAATGATGGTCTCCTACGGGAAACGCGTTGAGGTAGAGATTATCAACAATTCAATGATGGCGCATCCTATGCACTTACATGGCCATGCGTTTCAGGTAGTTCAGATTAATGGCCATGCTATATCCGGTGCCGTACGAGATACCGTACTAGTACCACCAATGATGGGCAGCGTTAAAATTGCATTTGACGCGGATAATCCAGGACGGTGGGCTTTTCATTGCCATAACCTGTATCACATGATGTCTGGGATGATGACCGAATTGCGGTATGAAAGCATTGATATCTAGGGGACGTCTTTAGCCTCCCCTCAGCAAGACTCACCCCAGCTCATATACGCAGTTTACCGTACCCCTCCCGGCAACCGCCTCATTCAACTCCGCGGCGCAATCGTCTGAAATACCCGGAATCAGGGAAACCAGTTCCGGCATTCACGATCCCGCCGCAGGAGAAGCTCATGTCAGCAACATCTCAAGACCCGAGCGTCAAACTTCCAAAACGGAAGTTTAACAAACTCGTCGCCAACCCCGTTTTCGAGGATTATTCGCTCCGCTACGCGCCAAAAAGCTTCCGCACCTGGTCGCAATATGCCGTGTTCTCCGCAGCCTTGGGCGGCATCGCCTATCTGGCGGACCAGGCCATCGGCGGCTCGCTCGCGGTACAGTTCGGCTTCGCCAATGCCTTCTGGGGCATCATCGCTGCGGCGGTGATCATCTTTCTCACCGGTATTCCCATCGCCTATTACTGCGCCAAATATAATGTGGACGTTGACCTGCTCACCCGCGGCGCTGGCTTTGGCTATCTCGGCTCCACCATCACCTCGGTCATTTACGCCTCGTTCACCTTCATATTCTTCGCGCTTGAAGGCTCGATCATGGCGCAGGCCTTCAATCTCTATTTCGGGATTCCGTTGCCCATTGGCTATGCCCTCGGCTCGCTGATGATCATTCCGCTGGTCACCTTCGGCATGACCCTGCTTTCTAAGCTACAGGTCTGGACACAGCCGCTTTGGCTCCTGCTGCTGTTCTCCCCGCCTGTCGCCGTGCTGATCGAAGATCCGAACGCGGTTTCCAACTGGACGCACTTCGCCGGCTCCTCCACCAGCGGCGCGGGCTTCAACCCGCTGCTCTTCGGCTCCGCCGCCGGCATCGCGCTCTCTCTCATCGCGCAGATCGGCGAACAAGCAGATTATCTTCGCTTCATGCCAGATAAAACCAAGAAGTCTTCCTTCGGCTGGTGGCTGGCCGTGCTGGGCGCTGGCCCGGGCTGGGTGATCCTGGGCGCGGCGAAGCAGCTCATGGGCTCCTTCTTCGCCTCCGTCGCCGTTTCTCACGGCACGCCGCTGGCTAGCGCCAACGAGCCGATCCAGATGTACCATGCCGGTTTCACCTACATCTTCGGCGTCGGCTTCACCGCCATCACAATCGCGACCTTCTTCGTCATTCTCTCTCAAGTGAAGATCAACGTTACCAACGCCTATTCCGGCTCGCTCTCCTGGTCCAACTTCTTCTCGCGCCTCTTGCATGTGCATCCCGGCCGCGTCGTGTACATCTTCTTCAATGTCGGCATTTCGCTGACGATGATGGAGCTGAACATGTTCTCCGTGCTCGGCCACATCCTTGGCTTCTACTCCAACGTTGCCGTGGCCTGGATCGGCGCTGTCACGGCCGATCTCGTCATCAACAAGCCGCTCTTGAAGCTCAGCCCATCTTATATCGAGTTCAAGCGCGCGCATCTCTACAACTTCAACCCGGTCGGTTTCGGTGCCATGGTGATCGCTTCGATCATCTCCGTGCTCGCCTTCTTCCATGTATTCGGCGACTATGCCGCCGCCTACTCGGCCTTCATCGCGCTCGGCGTCTCTTTCGTCGCCTCGCCGATCATCGCCATCATCACCAAGGGCAAGTACTATATGGCGCGCGATACGGGCTACCATGCCGGTGTGAAGCACGATACGCTCTCCTGCGTCTCCTGCGGGTTTGAGTATGAGGCGATGGACATGACCG
>JAGWOU010000349.1 GCA_028870815.1 Rhodospirillales bacterium
GACGTCACCTCCGTCAATGTTCCAGCGGAGGGCGTGCCAGGCGTAATGATCGGCGGCTCAACCAAGGTGGGTGTGACGTATGAACCGAACGTCTCGGGTATTCTGAATGCCGATAGCGGCAAGAAATTTCACGTGCTTTTCTCATCCAAACAAGCGCCGGGGCTGATCACCGACGTGCTGGTTGTAACCCCCAAGACCATAACCAAAGAACCCGCCATGATCACCGGCTTTATCAAAGCCTTTGTCGAAGGCGAGAAATACATGAATACCAACCCGGCGGATGCGTATGGCATTGTTGGCAAGGCCCTGGGAGAAGACGCTGCCGCTGTTAAAACTCAATTGGCTGGTGTGCAAAACCCGGGTCTTGGGGCCATGCCGGGCGTGCTCGCCAAATCCGACAAACTGCCATCCTTTTGGGTCAGCGGACCGGTAATCGGTAATTTGTTGAAATCTGAAAGTCAAATCACGGCAGTTCCAGATATCGCTGATACTTATGATGCGAGCTTTGTTGACACATTGGCCGGTGCGAAATGAAAAAGGCTACCCTGTTCCGGTATTCTGACGGTGCAGTATATAACCTTGCTGGCTTAACCTATGGAATTTTCGGCTATGCCGCGGGGCTGCTACTCATCACCCGACAAAACCTCTTTGCGAATGCTGCCGGCACATTACTGCTGGCCCATGGCCTGGTTATCTGCGCCTATTTCATCCACGAATTCGCGCACGGTTCCGTCTTTACAAAAATGTCTCACAACGACCGAGGCGGTGAAATCATGGCCTGGATCACCGGCGCATGTTTTGCCTCTTATCGTGGATTGAAGGAAAAGCATCTGCGTCATCATGCCGACAGGCTTGACGTGACGACATTCGACTACCGCGAAATTTTGCGGCGCGCGCCAGACTGGGTACGATATAGCGTACTGGCGCTGGAATGGGCTTATATCCCGGCGGTAGAGATTTTGATGCACGCGCTGGTTATTATCGCCCAATATAAGGGTGATGCCGCCATGCGCCGGCGTGTTAACATCTTGATGCTGTCTCGTATCGGGTTTTTTGCTGTCCTAGGCTTCATCGCGCCACAAGCGTTGCTTTGCTATGCCATTGCTTATCTTATGATGCTGCAAATCTTGCGCTACATGGATGCTCATCAGCACACGTTCGACGTGTATGTCAGTTCCTCACTGGCGCCAGCACCGACAGAAAAAACACGTGATCGCACCTATGAACAAGCCAATACTTATAGCAATGTCCTATCACTTTCGAATCCGCTATTGAATTTACTGACATTGAACTTCGCCTACCATAATGCACATCACGCCCGCCCGGCGGTGCCCTGGCATGAACTACCCGCCCTGCATAAAACACTTTACGGCGCAAACCGCACGCAGGTTCTCACCGCGCGGGAGTTGTTTGCAAGCTATCATCGCAATCGGGTAAAGCGTGTTCTAGCCGATGGCTACGGAGAAGTGCATGCAGATGGCGACCGCGCGCACGATTTTCTCGGCGCCATCGGCGTTTCCTTCCTCACGGCCGTTTGATGACGCAGGTCAAGAAATTCTGGCCCTTGCTCACCGGCACCTATTCTTACGAAAAGACCATTTCCACGCGCAATCGCGGCCATGGTGAGATCATCGAAGCGCCGATCCTCGCCTATCTGATCGAAACCACGAATGGCCGCATTCTCTATGATGTTGGCTGCGATTATCGTAAGATTGACGACCTCGCCCAGCGCCAGCAATTTTACGGTGGCTTCGCCTTCGGTGCACCAGTAATGCGCGAGGAGGACAGGCTTCCCAATCGCCTCGCCACGCTCGGCCTCGACGTGAAAGATATCGATCTCGTTTTTCTAGGGCATCTGCATTTCGATCATGCGGGTGGCTTGCATGATTTTTGTCATGCCGAATTGCATGTGCACGAGCGCGAGCTGCAGGCCGCGCGCGAGCCCGCCGACCATGCCTATTTCGCCGATGACCTTGCTCCGGCCAAGACATGGCGCTGCGCTTGCTGCGATTATGATCTGGTACCCGGCGTGCGCGCCATTGAAACGCCCGGCCATACAGCGGGGCATATGTCCATGCTCATAGAGCTGCCAAAGGGCAAACCAATTCTGCTATGTGGTGATGCCGCCGATTTACAAGAAAATCTTGACGAGGAGATCGCTCCTGGACTCTGCTACAAAGATGATGAAGCAGGGGCGATCGCCTCTATCCGGCATCTGAAGAATCTTGCTGTGGAAACGGGCGCCGAGACATGGCCCAACCATGACCTCATCTTTTTCCGTGTTCGTAACGAATTTCCACGTTGGCGGGAGTAAGATTATGCAAAGCCATGAGACGCTTTCAACATCTTTATCTGCCCCTTCCACCGAAACGCGGATGCCGGTGCCCGAGACCGGACCGGTGTGGACAGTACGCGGCAAACTCAGTCGCCTCACCTACCGGCTTATTGCGCTAACCAGCTTTGTACTGCTTTTTGCCGCCTGGTGGGGCGTAACTGGCAGTGGGCTAGTGGACCCAATGTTCCTTCCCGGCCCGGTGGCGGTAGCAAAGCAAGGTTATATCTGGGCCACACAGAATGATCTGCTGAGCGATACTGGCATTTCGGTTTACCGCGTCGTCGCCGGGTTTTTGCTTTCCGCGGTGATGGCCGTGCCG
>JAGWOU010000350.1 GCA_028870815.1 Rhodospirillales bacterium
CGGCATTTCAATTCGTGCTTTGGGGCGGAAAAAGGGCGGATGAAGCGTTGGATGCTGCCATGCTTGAATGCGCGGGCGAGGCGTAAGACACAAAAACATTGCCAACATTCAAATTTGGAGATTGATTCGTTCGGAGGTTGCTTTAGGGCGGTTTTATGACCACTCTTCCTCCTCTGTTGCTTGTTGGTGCTGGCCGTATGGGCGGCGCTCTTTTGGCCGGTTGGCGCGAACAGGGCTTGTCGCGCGGTTTTGTCATAGATCCCTCTTTAGGGGCTCAGTCCCTCGCTTGCCCTAATATATCAGTCCTGGCAGATGCTAGCCTGCTGCCCCCCGACTTCGCACCGGAAGCCATCGTTTTGGCGGTGAAGCCACAAATGGCTGCTGCCGTAGTGCCTGCGTACAAACGTTACGTGGGCAAGGCCGCCTTTGTTTCCATAATGGCCGGTAAGACTGTGCAGGGCGTGAGCCATTTGCTGGGCGGTAGCGCCGCGGTCATCCGCGCCATGCCAAATACCCCGGCTGCGGTGCGTCAGGGGATTACAGTTGCGTTTGCCGGCCCAAATGTCTCAGACAGCCAAAAACAGCTTGGAGAACGGCTGCTTACTGCGGCTGGGGAGGTGGCCTGGGTCGAGGGCGAGGCCATGCTGGACCCTGTAACGGCGATTTCCGGCGGCGGCCCGGCCTATGTGTTTTTGCTGACTGAATTGCTCGAGAAAGCCGGCTTGGATCAAGGGCTTCCTCCCGAGCTAGCCAAACGCATGGCCCGGCAGACTGTCGTGGGCTCTGCCGCACTGCTTGCTGCTTCGCCCGAAGCGCCAGAGGCGTTACGTGAGGCAGTGACATCTCCAGGAGGGACCACCGCCGAGGCCCTGAAACTGTTGCGCGCAGATGACGCCCTGCCAAAAATTTTCAAAGCCGCTATACAAGCAGCTGTTGATCGGTCACGGGAGCTCTCCGGTTAATTTACTTTGCCGTTCCCCGTTGCTACACCGCGCCCGAGCAGTATCCCGGGAAAATTTCTGATGAAGATTGTCGCCGCCAACAGCAACCGTCCCCTGGCAGAGGCCGTCGCTGCCGGGCTGAACCTGCCGCTGGCAAAAGCTTCCATTAGGCGCTTCGCTGACATGGAGGTGTTTGTTGAGATACACGAGAATGTACGCGGAGAGGACGTCTTCGTCATACAATCGACCTCCTATCCGACCAATGATAATTTGATGGAGCTGTTGATCACGCTGGATGCGCTGCGGCGCGGTTCCGCTCGGCGTGTCACTGCAGTGATCCCGTATTTCGGTTATGCTAGGCAAGACCGTAAATCCGGTCCCCGCACTCCTATCTCCGCCAAGCTTGTTGCGAATATTATAACCGAAGCGGGCGCCAACAGGGTTCTGACCATGGATCTACATGCCGGCCAGATCCAAGGTTTTTTCGACATTCCGGTAGACAATCTTCCAGCGGCGCCGCTTTTTTCGCGCGACATCGAGGAACGGTTTGCCGGACGGTCCCCAATGATTGTTTCGCCAGATGTTGGGGGCGTATTACGTGCCCGTATCATCGCGCGCCGGCTGAACACAGATCTTGCTATCATTGACAAACGTCGGGAACGGGCGGGCGTTTCTGAGGTGATGAACATTATCGGTGATGTAGAAGGACGGCATTGTATCCTCGTTGATGACATCGTCGATTCTGGTGGTACGCTTTGCAATGCCGCCGAAGCACTGCTGGCGAACGGTGCAACCTCCGTGGAAGTTTATGTTTCCCACGGGGTCCTTTCGGGTGGTGCGGTTGCGCGAATTGCTGCCTCTCCGATCGAAATGATGACTATCACCGACTCGATCATGGCAACCGAAGCGGTACGCCTCGCTCATAATATCCGCCAACTCTCCATTGCGCCGCTAATGGCCGAGGCTATGAGGCGCATTTCTACGGAAAGCTCGGTTAGTTCCTTGTTTGACTAAATTAAGTGATCCCTAAATACTTGACGTGATGCGCCCTGAAAAAGGGCGTCACGTTACGTGCGGGGAGTGTCATGAAGCTTTTCTATTCGCCTAATGCTTGTTCTATAGGCATTCATGTTCTCCTTGAGGAGATCGGAAAGCCGTTCGACTTGGTGAAAGTAGATTTTTCTACTGGCGCACAGTACAAAGAGATCTACACCTCGATAAATCCGAAATCCAAGGTGCCTGCGCTAATATGCGAAGATGGAGCTCTCATTACTGAATGGCCGGCTATTGCTTGGCATTTGGCAAAAGCTTACCCCGAGGCGTACTTACTGCCGCAAAGCATTCAGGGCGAGGTGCGAGCGTTAGAGCTGCTCGACTATATGATCGCTACGGTTCATATGCGCGGATTTACGCGGATTTTCCGCCCAGAAAATTTTACACCAACAAATGCCGACGAGGCTGCGGTGAAACAGACGGGACGGGACACAGTGCTGACCGGTTTAAAATTACTGGCACAAACACTTGGAGCAAAAGCCTATCTGCTGGGCGATTACTCAATTACAGATGCCGCGCTGTTCTTCTTGGAGTATTGGGCAGTAAACAGGGCCAAGTTGGCAATTCCCCAAACGCTTTCTGATCACCTGGAGCGTATGCTTTCCCGCCCTGCGGTTCAGCGTACTCTGCTTGC
>JAGWOU010000351.1 GCA_028870815.1 Rhodospirillales bacterium
GCTGTCTCTTCGTAATACCTCAACGCCGTACCCGATGGACCTGCATGTGCGGAACGGCTCCACCACGGCCAGCCTGACCGGCACGCTGGACGACCCGGCGCATCTTGCCGGCGCGCATCTGCGGCTTTCCTTCGCGGGGCAGAACATGGCCAATCTCTATCAGCTCACCGGCGTGCCGATCCCGGAAACCCCGCCCTTCAGCCTCACCGGCATGGTTAACTACAGCCAAGGCGCGTTCCGGCTGCGGGATATCGCGGGCAAAGTCGGCTCATCGGACCTTGAAGGCAGCATCGCCGAAGCGCCCGGCAACCCACGGCGGAAGATAATAGCTGATCTGAGATCTCGCCGGGTGGATCTCGCCGATCTGGCAGGGTTTCTGGGCGGCACGCCCGGCACCGAGGCCACGCCCGGGCAAACCGCGGCAACCAAAGAGAAGGTGGCCAAGGCGGTGGCCAGCCCGTATCTGCTGCCGCGCACGCCCATCAACATACCCAAGATCAAGATCGCGGATGTCGATCTGCGCTACCGGGGCGAGCATATCATCAACAAGGGTCAGCCGCTTGACGATCTCGTCGTGCATCTGATCATCAACGATGGTCACATCACCGTCGATCCGTTGAATTTTGGCGTGGGCACCGGCACCATCGCCAGCTCCATCGATCTGAACGGCAATACAGACCCGCTGAGCGCCAAGGCGAATATCGATTTCCGCCATTTGCAGCTGTCGCGGCTGCTGAAATCCACCAGCGGTTTCGCCGGTAATGGCACGATAGGCGGCTCCGCCTGGGTTGCCGGCACCGGCGATTCAGTGGCGGCGATACTGGGTCATGGCGACGGCCATGCCTCGCTGTTCCTTCAACATGGCGGCGATGTGAGCGCGCTGATGGTGGATTTTGCCGGGTTGCAGGCGGGCGACGGCATCCTCTCCGCCCTGGGCGTGCCGCGCAAAACGCCCATCAACTGCCTGATCTCGGACTTCTCGTTGAAGGATGGGCAGATGAACACCAACGCCTTTCTGGTGGCAACCAATGAAGCCAACATATTGGGCAAGGGCACGGCGGACCTGACCACCGAGAAGCTGAACCTGCATATGTGGACCGAGGCGACGCATCTCTCCATCGGCAACCTGTCCACGCCGATCAATATTGGCGGCACGTTGAAGCACCCTAGCGTGCTGCCCGCGCCCGGCCCGCTGGCGGCGCGGCTGGGCGGGGCCATCGGGCTAGGCGTGCTGTTCCCCCCGCTGGCGATCATCCCCACCATCCGGCTGGGGCTGGGCGACAAAGATGCCTGCGTGGACACGCTGACCGCCCTGCATGAAGGCAAGAAGCCGAATAACTAACCCACGTAGGGTTTTAGAGCGCGATGACTTTAGGTTCGCTCGCTTTGCGAGCGGAACTGAAGTCTGAATTGCCCTCTAATTCATTGATTTAGAGACGGATTCAGACATGAGAGCGATCGCCGGGGCGATTCGATCTCATGTCATCCGGCTCTAGTACATCGCCGAGGTGACGGAGCGCAGATTGCGCTCCTCCAGCGCCCTGCCGGTGCCAAGCGCCACGCATTGCAGCGGGTTTTCAGCGACCATGACCGGCAGGCCGGTGGAAACGCGCAGCACCTCGTCCAGCCGGTGCAGCAGGGCGCCGCCGCCGGTGAGCATGATGCCCTTATCCACGATATCGGCCGCCAGCTCAGGCGGGGTGTTCTCCAGCGCCACCTTGATGGCTTCGACGATCTGCCCCACCGGCTCGGCCAGGCTCTCGGCGATCTGGCGCTGCGTCACGGTCACTTCGCGCGGCACGCCGTTAATCAGGTCGCGGCCCTTCACGAAGCGGCTGGGGCCATCCGTATTGCCGTCCACCCAGGCGGCGCCGATATCCATTTTAATCCGCTCGGCCGAGCTTTCGCCGACGAGAAGATTAAACGTGCGGCGGATATAGGAGATGATCGCCTCGTCCAGCTTGTCGCCACCCACGCGCACCGAACGCGCGTAAACGATGCCGCCCAGCGAGATCACCGCCACTTCCGTGGTGCCGCCGCCGATATCGACGATCATGGAACCCGATGGCTCGGTGACAGGCAGATTGGCGCCGATTGCGGCGGCCATCGGCTCCTCGATCAGCAGCACCTTGCGGGCGCCAGCACTCTCGGCGGATTCCTGAATGGCGCGGCGCTCAACGGCGGTGGAGCCGGAGGGCACGCAGATGATGATGAGCGGCGAGGCATAGCCCCGGCGGTTATGCACCTTGCGGATGAAGTGCTTGATCATCTCCTCCGCCACCTCGAAATCGGCGATCACGCCATCGCGCAGCGGCCGGATGGCCTGAATGTTGCCCGGCGTGCGGCCCAGCATCTGCTTGGCGTCCTCGCCCACCGCCAGCACCTGCTTGCGGCCCTTCACATCCTGCATGGCCACAACCGAAGGCTCCGCCAGGACAATCCCGCGGCCTTTCACGTAGACCAGCGTGTTCGCCGTACCGAGATCAATCGCCATATCGGCCGACATCAGGCCGAGAAGTTTGGAGAACATCAAAACCCTTTCCGGCGGGCAGCTCCAACATGGCGCCGCGCCCTAAAACTCTTGCCGAGATGGCCGCTGGGCTTACAGCCCGTTT
>JAGWOU010000352.1 GCA_028870815.1 Rhodospirillales bacterium
AGCGTGAGTGCCGCATAAAGGTAAAATGTGTTGCCGCGGCCGATCGCCTTGTTCATATCCAGGAAGGTGAAGGAAACCAGCATGTTGAACACCCAGTTCATGATCGTGGCGACGCTCATCGCACGGGCCCGGATGGCGAGGGGGAATATTTCCGAGATCAGCAACCAGAAAACCGGACCCAGCCCAATCGCGAAAAACGCCACGTAAATTGCGATGAACAGGATGATGCCCCAGGCCAGCTCAGGATGGGCGGCCGACCCGATTTCAAAACAGACGCCCAGAATGAGCAATGAGACAAACATGCCGGCAAGCCCGACGAGTAGGATGTTGCGGCGCCCCACCTTGTCCAGCAGCGATACCGCGACGATGGTGAATATGACGTTCACCAGACCGATCCCGGCCGTTACGAGAATGGCGCCCGTGGCCGTCGCGATGCCGCTATCCGTGAAGACGGTAGGGGCGAAATAGATCACCGTATTGATGCCGGTGATCTGCTGGAAAATCGCCAGCCCAACGCCAACCACCAACGGCATGCGCACGCGCGCGCTGAATACGGCGCCCCAACCGCCATCGGCGTGGTCGGTTTTGCTAATGTCCTGGCGAATCTCATCAAATTCCCGCGCGGGGTCCATGCCGGGGCGCAGCCGGCGGAGTGCCGCTTCAGCCGCATCCGCCTTGCCGCGGCCCAAGAGCCAACGCGGACTCTCCGGCAGCACCAGCATGCCCGCGAATAGCAATGCGCCCGGCACGGCGGCTGCACCCAGCATCAGCCGCCATGTGAGGCTGCCGCCGTGGCCAGACCCCTGGCCGAAATAGGCCAAAGCGAAATCCACCAAAAAGGACAGGAAAAGCCCCAGCGTGATGAAAAGCTGGTTCAGCGTTACAATGCCGCCGCGGCGCGAGGCGTCTGCGATTTCAGAGAGATAAAGCGGCGTGAGCATGGAGGCGACGCCGATTGCGAGCCCCAGAACGAAGCGCCCAGTGACCAGCACCTCAAAACTCCAGGCCGATGCGCAAAGCAGCGCCCCGCCCACGAAAACCAGGGCGATCGCCAACAGGACGATGCGGCGCCCAAACCGGTCGGCTATGGGGCCGATAATCGCGGCGCCGATGGCCGCCCCCGCCAGAGTAACGGCGACCACAAGGCCCTGGAGGCTGCTTGAGAGCTGGAAGCTGTTGCGAATGTAAAGCAGCGCACCGGAGATCACCCCCGTATCGTAGCCGAACAAAAGCCCGCCTAAACCCGCGACGATCGTAATCGCCTTGAAGCCGTTCGTGCCGCCCATTACCGCTTCCTCTCTGTGGTGGACTTCCGTGTTGGCGAAAGCAAACGGCTATTCCGTCAACTCGTCAAATATTGCAAGCCAGGGGGCTGGCAGGGCTACGGAGCGCCTATAATGATAACCAATCGTGGTGGCGTTTGAGCAGGCCAAAGACCGGACTACTGCCCTGGCAGCTTGTTCTTGACGTGTCACGGCCATGACTCTGCTCGTGCCTGTCTTCGGCATGGGAACTGCGGTGCTTTGGTTGGGTGAACCAATGCCGGTATGGAAGCTCACAGCGGCGGGGCTAGTGATACTGGGCCTCGCAGTGAGTGTGTTCTACCCGCGCCTGCACCGGGTTTGGCTAACGCCGCGCAGTAGCCACACCGCCTCGTAGGACGAATGTTCGTCCGTCTACCATTTATCCGTAAACAAGAACATGTGCGGCGTCCGTGTCCGGAAGCACTGAGATGGCTTAGCCCAGGGGAATAAAGCGCCTCGCGGTTAAGGGCCGGTTTAAGAGAAGAAGGATCGATACCAGGATATCTGCCCTGAAGCAGAAAAACAAAGATAAGCCACCATAAGCGGGTAGTGTTCATGCCGATGAATGAGAGCGTCATACCCCTTTTTTGCACCCAGCTTTTATCCTCCTCAATGTCAGGCCCGCAATTTGCCTTGGCTTACGCAATTCTGTACATGCCGTTGCCGCTAGGCCGCATGCTTAACCAAAAAAGGGAGGAGAAATATTTCTCCCCCCTTTTGATTACGTCGTCTCGTCGCTAGGTCCCTGCAATACCCATACCCCGCGCCGCCGTATAACCAGATAATAATAAAGCGCTGAGGCAAAGCAGATTCCAAGCGTCGTGAGCAGGCTTGGCCGCCCAATCACAGGATCAAGCCAGTTGGTGTAAACCACATACAGCATCACCAACAGCGCGACGATCGGCGCCAAAGGATAGAACGGCATTTTATATCCCGCATGGGCGGTGCTGCCATTCCGGCGCCCCACAATCACGGCGATGCAAAGTGAAGAATAGACCAGAATGATTCCCGTACCCGTTACCACGAACAGCACGTTTTCATTCACCAAACAGGCCAGTGCGGCCAAAACCCCACAAACGGCCGTGGCAATCCAAGGCGAATTGTAACGCGCATGGGTTCGGGCAAACCCGGCCGAAACATGACGCGGCCAGATCGCATCACGCCCGGTGCTGTAAACCATGCGCGCCGCCAGCAGCAGCATGGCAATGATGGCGTTAAAAATAGCCAATGCAATGCCCAGGCTTACCGCCGTGTTCATCGCCGAACCGCCCCGTGCGATGATAAAATCACCCAGCATATTATCGGATGCCA
>JAGWOU010000353.1 GCA_028870815.1 Rhodospirillales bacterium
TCACCAAAGAGAGTTCCTCCTATCCAGTAGTTTCAATTAGGTGCCACGCCCGGTAGGGAGCGGCAAGATAAGCATATAGACGAAAATACGACAGGAAACCGGCGAGGCATACCGTGGGGTGTGTGACAAAACTGCCACAATCGCAACACGGCATTCGCCGTGTTTCCGATATTGCGCAGAAACGATTTTGCCAAGGGGGGGTCAGTTGCGCGGGGCGGCGGCGCGGGAGAGGCGGTCGTTGATGGCGAAGCCGAGGCCGATGGCCGGAATGGGCGAAGCGGCGATGGCGACAAGCCCGCGTTCCGCGGCGTGTTCGTCCAGCCAGTGCAGTGCTTCGAACAAATTGGCCGCGGCTTCGCTGAGATTCTGCGTTTCGGACAGCTGAAAAATAAGCGCGCCGGGCGGCGCGGGACCAAAGGCCAGATACGCCTCGCCGGGCCCCGGCGCGGTGACATTCAGCCGCACGGGCAGGCTTGGTGCGTAATGTGATGCGAGCATGCCTGGCGAGGCAAGCGCAGCGCCCGGCGTCGTGGCGGTTGAGAGGGGGCCGATGGCCGCTTCCAGCGCCTCGCGCGTGATGCCGCCGGGGCGGAGCAGCACAGCGGCGGGGCCGGAGAGGTCCAGTACGGTTGATTCGAGGCCGACGGCGCAAGGGCCGGAATCGAGCACAGCAGCGATACGGCCGCCGAGGCTTGCCAGCACATGAGCGGCGCTGGTGGGCGAGATATGGCCTGAGCGGTTGGCCGATGGCGCGGCGATGGGCCGGCCGGCCAGGGTCAGCATCTCATGCGCCACGGGGTGGGCTGGCACGCGCACGGCGAGCGTGGGCAGCCCCGCCCCCGCCAGTTGTGATACAGGCGAGGACTCACGGCGCGGCAGCACCAGGGTAAGCGGGCCGGGCCAGAACTGTTCCGCGAGTTTTTGGACCATGGCATTTGGCCGCACATGCTGGAACGCGGCCTCGGCCGAAGCAAAATGGCAGATCAGCGGGTTGAAGCTGGGCCGGCCCTTGGCGGCGTAAATGCCCGCCACGGCCTGCGCATTGGTGGCATCTGCCCCCAGCCCGTAAACCGTCTCCGTCCCGAAGGCCACCAGCTTTCCCGCCTGCAACAATTTGGCGGCGCATTGGGGGCTGGTGATCAGCTTGGCTGTTTCCGGTTCAGTCCTGATTGCCGTCAAGGTCCCGCGCCACTTCCGGACTGTGCAGGAGTTTGTTGATCTTCGTCGCTTCATCCAGCGCCTCGTCCGCGACGAATTTCAGCTCCGGTGTAATCCGCAAGCCCAAACGTGGGGCAATCTGCGACCGCAGGAACGGCGAGACGCGCTTCAGCGCCGGCAGCAGCGGGCGGATGTCCTGCTGCCCCAGCACGGTGGTGAACACCAGGGCGTGTTTGAGGTCCGGCGACATCCGCACCTCGGAGACGGTGAGATGCGCGCGGGCGAGATCCGGGTCGTGGAACTCGGTGCGCAGCAGCACATCCGAGAGCAGATGCCGGATTTCCTCGCCAACGCGAAGCTGGCGCTGGCTTGGGCCGGCTTTTTGCCCCGGCCCGGCGGACGAGCGCTTCATCTTCTAGCCTCGTCCGGGTTATGCCGCGACGATTTCGGTCTCATAGCACTCCACCACATCGCCTTCGCGCAGATCCTGGAAGCCCGCGAAAGACAGGCCGCATTCATAGCCGCGGGCCACTTCCTTCACATCGTCCTTGAAGCGCTTGAGCTGCGACAGCTCGCCCTGGTGAATCACCACGTTGTCGCGCAGCAAGCGCACGCCGCAGCCGCGCTTGACCACGCCCTCGGTGACATAACAACCCGCGACCTTGCCGGTCTTGGTGATGTTGAACACCTGGCGGATTTCCGCGTAGCCCAGGAATTTCTCGCGGTGCACCGGCGCCAGCTTGCCCTTGACCAGCTTCTCGATGTCGTCGCCGACCTCGTAGATGATCGAGTAGTAGCGGATATCAACGCTCTCGCGCTGCGCCAGCTCGCGGGCCTGCACATTGGCGCGGACATTGAAGGCGATGATGAGGCCGTCGGATGCCTTGGCAAGCTGCACGTCGCTCTCGGTGATCTGGCCGACACCGGAGTAGATGACGCGCACGCGCACCTCCTCGTTGCCGAGCTTGCCAAGCACCACGCCGATCGCCTCGGCCGAGCCTTGTACATCGGCCTTGATAACGACGGCGACTTCCTTCTGCGCACCAGCCTGAATACGGGCGAGCATTTCTTCCATCGTGCCGCGCAGGGCGGTTTGCGCCGCCACCTGGCGTTCGCGCAGCTTGGTGGCGCGGTATTCGGTGATCTCGCGGGCGCGCTGCTCGTTCTCGACGACCACGAAAGGCTCGCCCGCCGTTGGTGCGCCGGAGAGGCCGAGGATTTCCACCGGCAAGGAAGGCAGAGCCTCCTTCAATGGCTGACCCTTGTCGTTCAGCATGGCGCGGATGCGGCCCCACTGGGCGCCCGCCACCACGATATCACCCTGGTTCAGCGTGCCTTTCTGCACCAGCACCGTGGCCACCGGACCGCGGCCGCGGTCTAGGCGGGATTCGATGATGGCACCCTCGGCGGAGCGGTCCGGATTGGCCTTCAGCTCCAGCACTTCGG
>JAGWOU010000354.1 GCA_028870815.1 Rhodospirillales bacterium
GCCCGCGCGCCCCGGATTGGGTGGTTGAATCCGGCCGGCCAGTTCTGGGCATCTGCTACGGCCAGATGTGCATGTGCGTGCAGCTAGGCGGCGAGGCCAAAGGCGCTGAGATCCGTGAATTCGGCCGCGCCCATGTGGATGTGGTGGCCGATTGCGAATTGTTTGAAGGCACCTGGAGTGTCGGTGCACGCGAGCAGGTTTGGATGTCCCATGGCGATCACATCTCCGCCCCCCCGCCGGGCTTTAAGACCGTCGCGGTGTCTGAGGGTGCGCCCTATGCCCTCATCGCCAATGACGAGCGCAAATATTACGGCATGATGTTCCATCCGGAGGTGGTGCACACCCCGCATGGCGCCCAACTGCTTAAGAACTTCACTCACAAGGTCTGCGGCCTGACCGGGGACTGGACGATGGCCAGCTTCCGCCATGCCGAAATCGAGAAAATCCGCGCCCAGGTCGGCTCCGGCAGGGTGATTTGCGGTCTCTCCGGCGGTGTTGATTCCTCCGTGGCCGCCGCGCTCATCCATGAGGCGATCGGCGACCAACTTACCTGCATCTTCGTCGATCACGGCCTGCTGCGCGCCAACGAGGCGGATGAGGTGGTGAAGGTGTTCCGCGACCGCTTCAACATCACGCTGGTCCACCGTGATGCCTCGGATTTGTTCCTTGGCGAGTTGAAGGGCGTCACTGACCCCGAGCGCAAGCGCAAGATCATCGGCAAGCTGTTCATCGATGTGTTCGACGAGGAGGCCGCCAAGATCGGCGGGGCGGAGTTCCTGGCTCAGGGCACACTGTACCCGGATGTGATCGAATCTGTCTCCGCCCTCGGCGGACCTTCAGTTACCATCAAGTCCCACCATAATGTTGGCGGCCTACCCGAATATATGAAGCTGAAGCTGGTCGAGCCATTGCGCGAATTGTTCAAGGACGAAGTCCGCGAATTGGGTCGTGAGTTGGGCCTGCCGGAAACCATCGTTGGCCGCCACCCCTTCCCTGGCCCGGGACTTGCCATCCGCGTGCTGGGCGAAGTGACACGTGAAGCCGTGGCGGTGTTGCAGAAGGCGGATGCGATTTATCTTGAGGAAATCCGCAATGCCGGACTGTATGACGCCATCTGGCAGGCCTTCGCTGTGCTGCTGCCTGTGAAGTCCGTGGGCGTGATGGGAGATGGCCGGACCTACGACCAGGTTTGCGCCCTGCGCGCCGTGACCAGCACGGACGGCATGACGGCGGATGTCTACCCGTTCGATATTGGCTTCCTCTCCCGCGTCGCCGGACGCATCGTGAATGAAGTACGCGGCATCAACCGCGTCACCTACGACATCACGAGCAAGCCCCCGGGCACTATCGAGTGGGAGTGATCTAACGTCTGACAGCAAATAGCCGCAGACATATTTAAGCCCGCTTCACGCGGGCTTTTTTATGCCGTGTTGTCTAAGGAACCTCTGCGTAGCATGATTTCGTAGTGTCTGCTGAATGTTTTGACGGTCTTTCCGCTTGAATTTTCCTTGATGTTTACGGGATTTGGCAGTTTTGCGCTGATTTTGGGCGCACCTATCCTATGCGGCGCGGAATTGATGTCGAAGGATGTACAGATTTGCCAGCCCGCAAGTCGCAAATAGCCGGTTGGCGTTCTTCTCCAGGCCGCGATATCGCACCTTGGTGAAACCGAATTTCAGCTTGATCACACCGATCACATGCTCGACGCGGGAGCGCACCTTGGATTTCTTCCGGTTCCTGGCGCGCTCAGCCTCGTTCACTACGCCGCGGTTGCGATAACGCCGGTTGGTGCGGTCGCGCGCGTTGGGCGCCTTCTCTTTGATTACCTCACCCTGGCCCTGATACGCCTGATCACCCCAGACATCGCGCTCCTCGCCGTGCAGCAGGTCACCCAGCACCGCGCTGTCATGCACGTTCGCCGCTGTCGCCACCACCGAATGGATCACCTTGGCGCGGCGGTCGACGCCGAAATGTGCCTTCATGCCGAAATACCATTGGTTGCCCTTTTTGGTCTGGTGCATCTCCGGGTCGCGGGCTTTCTCTTCGTTCTTGGTTGAACTCGGCGCGTGAATGATCGTGGCGTCCACTATCGTGCCGCTCGAAAGCCGCAAGCCTTTGGCCTCCAGCTGTTCGTGAATGAATTCAAACATCCGCCGGCCAAAATCATGCGCCTCCAGAAGATGGCGGAAGCGGCAGATCGTCGTCTCATCGGGCACCGGCTCGCGGCCAAGATCAATACCCGCAAACCGCCGCATCGAGAGCGAATCATAAAGCGCTTCTTCGGCAGCAGGGTCAGACAGATTGAACCACTGTTGCAAGCAGTAAATCCGCAGCATTCGCTCGACGCCAAAAGGCCGCCGGCCGGTCTCGCCCTTCGGATAAAACGGCTCAACCAGGCCGCAGAGTGCTGCCCACGGGACCACTGCATCCATCTCAGCCAAAAACGCCGCGCGCTTCGTCGTCTTCGCGTACCGATCAAATCCAGCCGTCGAAAATGTCGTTTGCTTCAAAGCCGCCCCCTCAATGCGGGGGCATTTTAGGAAAATCAAATTGATAAGGGAATCAAAAACTTATGCAGAGCTTCCTAAGAGTCTGT
>JAGWOU010000355.1 GCA_028870815.1 Rhodospirillales bacterium
CGGAAGGCTTGGGTCAGGGCATCCACGTCGTTGGCCTCACCAATCCCCGCGGCGATCAGCCCCTTGGCGGCGGCAATCCGGGCATCCGCGCCATCAATCACTGCGCGGCGGTCAAACTGCTTGCTCAGCAATGGCAGGGCCGCCTGGAAGGCAGCTTCCAGCCGCTGCTCCCGGCTGAGCAAGGGGGTGATTTCACTGGGGCGCAAGACGCTGCGATGCCGGTAGCCCAGCCTCGCCGCCATCGCGCGCCAGGCGGCAAGGTCGCTGACATCATCGCTCTTGGCTTCGCGCGGGTTTTGCACCCCGGATTTGAGCAGGGCGATTTTCCGGGCGGGCGCGAGATCATCCCACTCAAGCCCTTGCGCCCGCGCATATTCCCGCGCCGCCTCGGTGCCGCTTACGGTCCGCTTGCTGAATTGCGCCACGACGCTCTCCGGCACGGCGGAGAGCTTGGCCATTTCCGTGCGGGTATCGAGCTCCACCGCGACGCCATGGGCGCGCAGATGATTGGCAAGATAGGCCTGATACAGCGCGCCCCATTCATGGATCCGCCCTTCAAGCAAGGCGAGGTTGATGCTGCCCACTCGCCCGCTCGGCGTCTCCACAATGTTAAATACGGCGACATGGGTGTGCATCTGCATGTCGCCCGGCGCCCGGCCCTGCGTGCCGGTCAAGGTATGCAACTCCGTCACCGGCTCCCCGCGCTCATCCGCTCGGACGATCTCCACCGTGGGCCGCGCCGCGTAATGATCGAAGGACACCCAGCCAATGGCTCCAGCCTCGTAGCCCCGCTTGGCCGCATCCCCGATCGAGGCGCGACCGATCTCGTGCTCGATGACTGTCAGGACATTGTCGATCGCGTCCCGATGCGCCTGATGCAGCATCGCCTGTTCGGCTTTGGTGGGGGCAAAGGCCCAAGCTATGGAAAGAGATTTAGGCGCGGAGAAGGTCAAGTCGATATAGCCAATCCGCATCTTGGCCGCCTCAAGTAATGTCCGGTATTGCCGCGCATTCACCCCCCGCCCCTCGGCATCCCGCCCAGCAAGGATATGTGCGCGCTGTTCGGGGGAAGGCGTTTTGTCCTTGACGCCCAGGCCCGAGAGCAAACGCCGCAGCGCGCGTTCGGCTTCCTCGGCAAGCAACGCCTCGCCATTGGCCTTCCGCCCCGCCAGCATCTGCTCCAATTGCTCGCGCGTCGGCACCTGCCCTGCATCAAGCCCAAATATCTGCGCCAGGGGCAGACTCGAGGCGCGCCGCACCTTCCCCTCGATAGCGCCGCCGTCGGTGCGCTGGCCGTTAAGCAGGCACGCCACCTCGTCGGGCTTCAGCCCACGACGCGGCTCAATCCCCAGCCGCCGCGCCAGCAACGGGTTCATATCCCGCCTCGGCGCTGCCGTTGCGCTGCTGCGGTCGGGCGTACTGGCGGCTGCGGCCATTGCTTCATCCAGGCGCTTAGCCATGCCTTCAGGGGCAGCGGCATGCGCGCTATCCACACCACCTTCATTACCAATGCCGATGCCAAAACCTGGTCCAGCCCCAAACAGACGCACCAGACAGGCCAGCGCCTCGTCCCGGCCCGCCAGCCCCGCCGCCGCGACGGCCGCGACGGCGTGTAAGGCCAGCTCATCCCCGCGTTGTTCCAGGCCCTGGCCGCGAGACAGGCCGCTCTCGGCGAGGCGGGCCACTTCCGCTTGCACCAGCCCATCCAAAGTCTCCGCCGCCAAGGGCGCGCCACTTACGATGAACCGACCGTAACGCGAGGCGGCGGCATCAGCGAGCGTCGGCGGCGTCACGCCCTGCTCGTAATATTCCGCCATCGCGGCCAATTCCGGGGACAAGGTCTGCTGCAATAGATGCTCGCTCATGAACCGCGTGGCACCCGGTGCCCCTGCTGCTCCGGTGCGATAGGTCAGCATTCAGCCGTCCTCATCATCCATAATCGGACCCTGCGGCCATGCCACTTCGGTTTGATCGGAAGGCGTTTCGGCGTGCTGCCCACCAAACGCTACGCTCAGGATTTGCATTAGCCCATCGAATTTTCGTTCCACATCACCAACCGAGGCATCCAGCTCCATGATCGCGGCGGTGAGACCCTGCAGAGTCGAGAGCAGCGGCGAAGGTGCTGCCTCCTCGACGGCGAACTCGCTGAGCTTACGCAGCAGCGTGGTCTGCACGTGCAGCGTATCCAGCATCAGCCCCAGCGCGCCATTCATCGCCGCCTGCCCGGCATCTAACGCCGCCAGCCGCGCGGCAATCACCTCCAGGGATAAAGGTGGCGCTGGCTGCCCCCTGCGATGTTCCGCCGTGTCGCTCTGACGTTCCATCACAGGAGCGCAGGAATGCCGAAGCAACCCGGCGCGGAACCTCCAAGGATTGTCACGGCGTCAGCCGCCGCCGATGCGCCACATCCAAGGGCGGCGCGTCCAGATCATTGAGCGTTGGCTGGCGTGCGCTGTCAGGGATACGCGCCTCCGCCCGCGCCTCCCGCAACAGGCTCGCCGCCCGGGTGAGGGCCGCATTCATCTCCGGCGTGGATTTGCTGGCCACGGACAGCCAATACGCGGCGGCGGCACGGTCGAGATCGGCATCGA
>JAGWOU010000356.1 GCA_028870815.1 Rhodospirillales bacterium
CGCAGTCGCGTCACCAATGCATCCGACCCAGACGGCATTTATCTGCTGTTGAGCGCCACTGGCGAGATTCTTACGGGCAATCTCGACCATTGGCCGGCCGGGCTGACGCGGGACAATGTATGGTACGAGGTGCCGGTGGCGCGGCAAGGGGTCAATTCCATTGCGTTGCTGAAGGTCCAGCCATTGCCGGGCGGCTTGAAATTGCTGGTGGGGCGGGACGTGCGGGCGCGGTTGGAGTTGCGCAACGTGCTGCGGGCGGGTTTGATCTGGGCGCTGAGCCTGATGATCGCCTTGGGCCTTTTGGGCGCGTTGCTCATCCGATCGCTGTTCAGGCGCACGATCATGGACATTTCCGTTACCACCAGCGCCATCGCCCGCGGCGATATCGCGCGCCGTGTGCCGGTGAGCGGTGTGGGTGACGAGTTTGATGAGCTGGCGCTGACCATCAACGAGATGCTGGACCGCATCGCCCGGCTGATGGATGGCGTGCGGCAGGTCTCCAACGCCATTGCGCATGATCTGCGCACGCCGGTTACGCGCGCACGCAGCCGGCTTGAGGATGCCGCGCTGCATGCCAGCACGAAAGAGGAGATGCAGGCGGCGATAGACAGGGCGACCCAGGATCTCGATGGGATCGTCTCGGTGTTCGAGGCGCTGCTGCGGATTTCCGAAATCGAGGCAGGCTCGCGCCGCGCCGCCATCGCGCCCATCGACCTGGCACCCGTGCTGGCGGATATGGACGAGCTTTACCGCGCCGTTGCCGAGGAAAAGCAGATTGTCCTGCATACCGAGATCGCCGCACCGCTGCCGGTGCTGGCGGACCGCGATCTGATCCAGCAGGCGGTTGTCAATCTTCTCGACAATGCGCTGAAATTTTCGGAATCGCTTACGGTCGTCAATTTCTCGGCCAGTTTGGTCGATGGCATGGTGCAGATCGTGGTGGCTGACCGTGGCCCCGGCATTGCCGAGAAGGACAGAGCCCGCGCGACGGAACGCTTCTTCCGGGCCGAGGCGGCGCGCAACACGGCGGGTTCAGGGCTGGGGCTGGCGTTGGTTATGGCCGTGGCGCAATTGCATAACGGCACGCTGCGCTTGCAGGATAATCATCCTGGCCTGCGCGCCGTGATTTCAATTCCCACTTATAATAAGCGGTAGTTCAGGCGACCTTATCCTCGGCGGCGCCGATGCCGAGCTGCTTCAGCTTCCGGTGCAGCGCGCTGCGTTCCATGCCGACGAAATTCGCGGTGCGTGAGATGTTGCCGCCAAACCGCAAAAGCTGGGCCTGGAGATATTGCGTTTCGAACACATCCCGCGCCTCGCGCAGGGGCAGCGCCATCACATCCGCCGCGGGGTCTATGGCCAAAGCGCGGGGGGCATGCGCGGCAAGCTCGGTCGGCAGATGCTCGGCATGGAACAGCTCGCCAGGCTCGTTCGAGCGCATGATCATCAGCCAGTCCATCACATTGCGCAGCTGGCGCACATTGCCCGGCCAGTCATGCGCTTGCAGGGCGGCCACGGCGTCTGAGCCCAGGCTGCGCGGCGGCAGGCCGGAAATCTCCGCGGCGTGGCTGAGGAATTGATTGGCGAGTGCCGGGATATCCTCCCGCCTTTCCTTCAGCGCGGGCACGCGCAGCGGCACAACCGAAAGGCGATAATAGAGGTCTTCACGGAATCGGCTTTCCAAAATCTCCGCCTGAAGATCCTTAGCCGTTGAGGCCAGCACGCGGATATCTACTTTCACCCGCGTTGCGCCGCCCACGCGCTCAAAGCTTTGGTCTTGCAGAACGCGGGCGATCTTGCTCTGCATTTCCAGCGGCAATTCGGAAACTTCGTCCAGCAGCAACGTGCCGCCATGGGCGCGTTCCAGCACGCCCAGCTTGCGCGGCCCCTCAGGCCCGGCCTCGACACCGAACAGTTCCGCCTCGAATTTCTCCGGTGCCAGAATGGCGCAGTTCATCACCACGAAAGGCCCTTCGGCGCGGCGGGACTTGGTGTGGATCATCCGCGCCACCACCTCCTTGCCAGCACCCGGCGGGCCGGAGATGAGCACCCGCGAGCCGGTGGGGGCCACTTTCTCCACCGCGTTGCGCAGGGACGCGATGCCGTGGCCGTCGCCGGTGAGGTTGTTGTCGCTGCCGACGCGCAGGCGCAGCTCGGCATTTTCGCGTTCCAGCTTCGCCGCTTCCAGGGCGCGCTTCACCACCAGCAGCAGCCGGTCCGAATTAAAGGGTTTCTCGATGAAGTCGTAAGCGCCGCGCTGGATGGCGGCGACGGCCGTTTCGATAGTGCCGTGGCCGGAGACCATGATGACAGGTACGCGCGGCACCTCCTGGTGCAGAACGTCCAGAATCCCGATCCCGTCCAGTTTGGAGCCTTGCAGCCAGACATCCAGCAGCACGAGGGAGGGGCGGCGGGCGCGATAGGCCGCCAGCGCCTCGTCCGAGCTGCCGGCACAGCGTGCCTCATACCCCTCATCCTTTAGAATCGCTTCGACCAGCAGCCGGATGTCCGGCTCGTCATCCACGATCAGAATCTCGGTCATCGGGCAGGCAACTCCTTCGCTTCCTCCAAAATCGCATCCTCCGG
>JAGWOU010000357.1 GCA_028870815.1 Rhodospirillales bacterium
AGGTGCCGGATACGTTCAAGGGCACGCTGCGCCCCTACCAGCAGGAAGGCGTGGACTGGTTGCAGCATCTGGCGAGCCATGGGCTGGGCGCTTTCCTGGCGGACGATATGGGCCTGGGCAAAACCGCCCAGACCATCGCCCATATCTGCGTGGAACATGCCGAGGGCCGGCAGACCGCCCCGGCGCTGATCGTGGTGCCGACCTCGCTGGTGGCGAACTGGACCGCCGAGCTGCGCAAATTCGCGCCGCATCTCAGCGTCGTGGTGCTGCACGGCATGGAACGGCACGAGAAACGCGACAATCTGTCTGATATCAATGTGGTGGTGACCACCTACACGGTGCTGACCCGCGATATCGAATTCATGCGCGCGCTGCCCTGGCATCTGGTGGTGCTGGACGAGGCGCAGGCCATCAAATCCCCCGAGGCGCGGGCCACCCGCGCGGTGTGCCAGCTGAAGGCAGACAACAAGATGTGCCTCTCCGGCACGCCGATCGAGAATAATCTGGACGAGCTGTGGTCCCAGTTCGCGTTTCTCATGCCCGGTTTGCTGGGCGACCGGCGCGGCTTCACCAAGCGTTTCCGCACACCGATCGAGAAGAACGGCGACCCGGTGGTGCGCGGGCAGCTTATCAGCCGGATTCAGCCGTTTATTCTGCGCCGCACGAAGCAGGAGGTGGCGACGGAGCTGCCGCCCAAGCACACCATTCTGCGCCGCATCACCTTGGCGCCGGACCAGCGCGAACTCTACGAAACCATTCGCGGCACACTGTATGAGACCGTGAAGGAGCAGATGGCCGAGCGCACCTTGGCGCAAAGCCGGGTGATTGTGCTGGATGCGCTGCTGAAACTGCGCCAGGCCTGCTGCGACCCGCGTTTGGTGAAGCTCGGCAATTCACGCGGCACGGAAAGCTCCGCCAAGCTGGATGATTTGATGGAGATGGTGCAGGAGCTGATCCCGGAAGGGCGGCGCATCCTGGTGTTCTCACAATTCACCTCGATGCTGGACCTGATCAAGCCCCGGCTGGATGAGGCCGGGATTTCCTTCGTGGAACTGCGCGGCGACACCCGCGACCGCGCCACCCCGGTGCAGCGTTTCGAGGCCGGCGAAGTGCCGCTGTTCCTGATCTCGCTGAAGGCGGGCGGGCGCGGCTTGAACCTGACCTCGGCGGATACGGTGATCCATTACGACCCGTGGTGGAACCCGGCGGTGGAGGCCCAGGCCTCAGACCGCGCGCACCGTATCGGCCAGACCAAATCGGTGTTCGTGTACAAGCTGATCGCCACCGAAACGGTGGAGGAGCGGATTCTGGAATTGCAGCAGCGCAAGGCGGAGCTGGCCAGCATCGCCTTCCAGGAGGCGGGCGGCATGGCGTTCAACGCGGACGATATCGACTTCCTGTTCGGGCAGGACCAGCCGGCCGAGGAAGCCGCCGAGGCGGCCTGATAGGCCATGGGCAAGCTCGTCTGGCTCGCCTCCTACCCGAAATCCGGCAACACCTGGGTGCGGGCGTTTCTGCATAATTACATCGTCAATGCGGAGACGCCGCACAGCATCAACAGCCTGGTGGATTTTTCCGTCTCCGAATGCGCCATGGCGTTTTTTGGGGTGCCGGGCGAGGTGATGGACCCGCGCGCGGTGCAGGCGAAGCGCCCAGAGGTGCATGAAGCGCTGACAGGTCTGCATAACGACCTCGTTTTCGTGAAAACCCATAACGCGAATTTATCGGTTCACGGCGTTTCCCTTTGCACGCCGGGGGTCACGGCGGGGGCGATTTATATCGTCCGCGATCCGAGGGATGTGGCACTTTCCTACGCCGCCTTCGCCGGCAAGAGCGTGGACGAGATCATCGATTTCATGGGCAGCGAGGGGGCAGCCAATGCCAGCGACGGGGTGCAGGTGTTCGAACTGCTGTCGTCCTGGTCGTCCCATGCGCTTTCCTGGGTGGCGGCGCCCCGGCGGCTGCTGGTGCGGTATGAGGATTTGGTCGCGGACCCAACACGCGGGTTCGGGCGGATCATCCGGTTTCTGAGTGCCGCGGATGCCACGCCGGAGCCTGAACGGCTGCAACGGGCTATTGGGTTCAGCAGTTTCGATACGCTGGCGGGCCAGGAGGCGCGGGAAGGCTACCGGGCCAACGGGGCAGGGGGCGGAAAATTTTTCCGCTCAGGCGTGGCGGGCGGCTGGCGGGAAAAATTGACGCCGGAACAGGCCGCGAAAATCTGGGCCGCGCATGGCCAGGTGATGGAAAAATTCGGTTATCCCCAAAATTGATCTGGGTGCGAACGATCTGGCCCGGATTTTAGGTGACAGTTTAGTGGCATCAGGTTTAGCCTGACCATCCGGCTGCTGCTCGCCGAGGTAATTGGGGGCAGCCCGGAGTTTCGTTGGCCACAGCCACAGGAGACACCATACACCATGAACCTGCAATCGCGTCTTGACGCCCTGAAGGGGCGGCACGCCAGCCTGGAAAGCAAGATCGCCGCTGAAGACCGGCGGCCACAGCCGGACATGACGGCCATATCCCGCTTGAAGTTGGAGAAATTGCGGCTCAAGGAAGAAATGGAACGGTTAAGAACGCA
>JAGWOU010000358.1 GCA_028870815.1 Rhodospirillales bacterium
GGTGGAGATGGGGTTCTCTGCCCGGCTTTCGGAAACCAAGGGCCACCCTGGCGTCATCGCACAGAATTTTTCCGCCGGGGCGGATGCGCCGCATGTGCTGTTCTACGGCCATTACGATGTGCAGCCCGCCGACCCGCTGGAGCTATGGCATTCCGACCCGTTTAACCCGCAACTGGTGGATGGCCCGCGCGGCAAGCGCATCGTGGCGCGCGGTGCTGTGGACGATAAGGGCCAAGTGGTCAGCTTTCTGGAAGCCGTGCGCGCGCATCTGGCCGTGAATGGCAAGCTGCCGGTGCGCCTTACCGTGCTGCTGGAGGGCGAGGAAGAAAATGGCAGCCCCTCGCTCGCCGAACTGCTCACCAATGAGCGCGAGCCGCTGCAAGCCGATTTCGTGCTGGTGGCCGACACCAATATGTGGAATTTCGCAACCCCGGCCATCACCGCGAGCCTGCGCGGGCTGGCGGCCATTGATGTGCGGCTGCACGGGCCGTCGCGCGACCTGCATTCCGGCCTGTTCGGCGGCATCGCGCTGAACCCGATCTATGCGCTGGTGCATATTCTCGGTCAGTTGAAGGATGAGCAAGGGCGCATCCAGATTCCCGGCTTCTATGACGGCATCACCCCCGTTTCGCCGGAGCAGGAAAAAGCCTGGGCCGGGCTGGGCTTCGATGCGGGCGCGTTCCTCGGCGATGTCGGCCTCCACCACCCAGCGGGCGAGCAGACCCAGATCCCCCTCGCCCAGCTCTGGGCCCGGCCGACAGCGGAGCTGAACGGCATCTATGGCGGCTATCAGGGCGATGGCAGCAAGACCGTGATCCCCGCCCACGCCACCGCCAAGCTCACCTTCCGCCTCGTGGCGGGGCAAGACCCGGTGAAAATTCTGGACAGCTTCGAGCGTTTCGTCACCGAGCGCCTGCCGCCCGATGCCCGTGTTGAATTCACCCGCGGCGGCGCCGCGCCCGGCTACGGCCTGGCCCCGGACGCGCCCTTTCTACACGCCGCTCAAGCGGCTCTTACCGCCGAATTCGGCAAACCGGCGGCACTGATCGGGTGTGGCGCCTCCATCCCCGTGGTGGAAACCTTCAAGACATATCTGGGGCTGGACACGCTGCTGGCCGGGTTCGGGCTGGATGATGACTGCATCCATTCCCCGAATGAGAAATTCGAACTGGCCTGCTTTCATCGCGGCACACGGGCGCATGCAAGGCTGCTTGCGGCTTTCGCCTCTTAGAGCCGGATGACATGAGATCGAATCGCTCCGGCGACCGCTCTCATGTCTGAATCCGTCTCTGAATCAATGAATTAGAGGGCGATCAATTAATGCGGATGGCATCCTTTATGAACTGAATGCCACCCGCCGTGACCAAAGCTACGTCAAACCGGATGTCAGGCCGCACCCACGCCTCGTTCTGCGCCAAGGCGATGGAAGCCGCCTGAATGAGCCGCGCCTGCTGCCGCGCTGAAACCGCATAAGCCGCCTCAGAAAAACTGGGGCGTGCCTTGACCTCGACAAAGACGAGGCATTGCGCGTCCGCCGCCACAATATCGATTTCTCCGCCGCCGGTTTTCAGCCGGACGGCAAGGATGCGATATCCCTTGCCGCGCAAAAGAGCGGCAACCTCATCTTCGGCCCGGCGCCCGAGCGTTTCCGCCTGCCGCCGCTTGGCTTTACCGGCACGCGCCGGTGCGATTGGATTGCCGCGTGGTGCAATATGCGCATATGCCGAGTTTGCCATTATTCTTGCATTAACCCGAATTGGTTAATTTTCTTCTAATTTTAGGGTTGCCGCCATGCCCCGCGTGGTTGGCCGGCAAATTCCTCGGCCATGGCGATGCCAAGGGCAAGCAATACCGGCCCCAGGAAGATGCCAAGCGCGCCGAAAGTCAGGGCGCCACCCAGCACACCGATCAGCGTAACGGCATATGGCAACGAGGCGCCACGAGCGATCAGCCACGGCCGCAGGATCGAATCCGCCCCGCCGACCACGCCGAAACAATAAATCGCCAGCAATATGCCTGCGACCGGATGACCTGCCGAGAGCAAGTAAAGGCAAAGCGGCACGTATATTACCACGGCGCCCGCCGGCACAATGGACACAAGCCCCGCGATAATCGCCAAAATCAGCGCCTGCGGCGCCCGTGCCACCTCAAACCCGATGACGTAGAGAATACCCTGGAAGGCCGCCGTGCCCAGAATGCCGAACACAACGCCGCGCACCGTGGCGGCAACAAGGTCGAACAATTCCGCGAGCTTGGAAGGGTTGATGACGCGCAGCAGGATAAGCCGGATGCGCGTGACCATTTGCGCGCCGGACAAGAAGAACAGAAAGCTGAAAAACAGCGCCACCACCGTTTCCACCAGCCCATGGCTTACATGGACCAGCAGCTTGATGCCGGTATGTGCGACTGAGCCGATGACGGGTTGGGCAGCATTCACCACGCCGCCCAGATCATCGGCCGAACTGTTCCAAAAATCCGTCAGCAGGCCGCCAATAATGGGTATTTTCCGCAAAAACCCGGGGGCGGGCGGCAAACCGTTTTGCAAGACATCCGTCAACCAGCCCCGGCTGTCCC
>JAGWOU010000359.1 GCA_028870815.1 Rhodospirillales bacterium
TGCCCGGCTCGACGCATGGTTACGACGTGATCGACCCCACAATCATCAATCCGGAGCTTGGCGGCTTGGCGGCGCTAAAGCGGCTGGTGGCGGAATTGCGCGCGCATGAGATGGGGCTGCTGCTGGACGTTGTGTCGAACCATATGGGGGTTGGCGGCGCGGGCAATGCCTGGTGGCAGGATGTGCTGGAATTTGGACCACTTAGCCGTTACGCGGGATTTTTCGATATAGATTGGGCGCCGCCTGATCCGGCGCTGCAAGGTAAACTGCTGGCCCCGTTTCTGGGCAGCACCTATGGGGATGTGCTGGATTCAGGCAAGATCGTGCTCCGGTTGGACGATGAAGCCGGGTTTTGCTTCGATTATCACGGGAATATTTTTCCGCTCTCGCCGCGCAGCGTGGCGCTGGTGCTGCGCCGGGCGGCGCCACGGCTTTCCCGCCGTTTTGCTGAGATTGCTGCTCTGCCGGAACCAGCCGAGGAGGCGGCGCGGGCCAAGGCGGAGTTGCGGGCGTTCATGGCGGGCAACCGGGTGGCGCTGGATGAGGCGATTACCGATTTTTCCACGCCGGAGCGGCTCCACCAGCTGCTTCAGCGCCAGTATTACCGGCTGGCCTGGTGGCGGACCGCCGCCGCCGAAATCAACTGGCGGCGGTTTTTCGACATCAACACCTTGGCGGGGTTGCGGGTGGAGCGCCCGGAGGTGTTCGATGCCACGCATGGTTTGCTTCTTCGCCTCTATGGTGAAGGGCTGATCGATGGCGTGCGCATCGACCATGTGGATGGTCTGGCCGATCCTGGCGCTTACCTTCGCAAGCTGCGCCGGGTGATGGAGCGCGTAGGCGCGAACAGGCCGGAAGCGGCGGCGCAAGGCGCGCCCTATATCGTGGTGGAAAAAATCCTGGGCACGGATGAGACCCTGGAGCCGCGTTGGCGCGCAGACGGCACCACTGGCTATGATTTTATGGACCAGGCGAGCGCTGTGCTGCACGACCCGGATGGCGAGGCATCGCTTTCAGCCCTGTGGCAGCGCCTCACCGGGCGCGGTGCTGATTTCGTCGCGTTGGAAGAACAGGCGCGCCGCCAGATTTTGCGCGATAATCTGGCAGGCGAGCTGGACAGGCTGACAGCGCAACTGCACCGCGTTGCGCGGCGGAACGCCCATACCTCTGATTTCAGTCTGCATGTTATCCGCCAGGGTTTGGAGGAAATTCTCGCCTCCTTTCCGGTGTACCGGATTTACGCCGGACCGGCTGGGCACAGCGCGGAAGATGCACGCATGTTCGGGATAGCGGTGGCCGCTGCGGCCGCGCGGATGCGCAAGGCCGACAAGCCGGTGCTGGGGTTGCTGCGGCGCTGGTTGCTGGAGGACCGCCCCTGCCGCTTGCCGCCCGGCACGGCGCGTGACGATTTCATGCGCGCCCGGATCGGCTTTCAGCAGCTCTCCGCGCCTACGGCTGCGAAATCGGTGGAGGATACCTGCTTTTATCGCTTCGGACGGCTGCTCTCGCGTAATGACGTCGGCTCAAACCCCGCGCAATTCAGCCTCTCTCCCGCGGCGTTTCACGCTCTGGCGGCGGCGCGTGGCGAGGCGCTTCCAGGCGCGCTTCTGGCCACCGCCACCCATGATCATAAGCGCGGCGAGGATACCAGGGCGCGGCTCGCCGTGCTGTCGGAGATTCCAGGCGAGTGGGAAGCCGTTGTTCTGCGCTGGATGCGATTGAACAATGTGATTCGTGAAGATGCAGGGCCGGACGCGGCGGATGAGCTTATGCTGTATCAGATGCTGGTGGCCGGATGGCCACTGACGCTGGATGCGAGTAATCTGGCCGGGATTGATGCTTATGCGCGGCGGGTTGCGGCCTGGCAGAAAAAATCCTTACGGGAAGCCAAGCTGTATTCCGAATGGGCGGCGCCGGACGAAGCCTATGAGGGTGCGTGCGAACGCTTCATTACTGGTTGCCTGGATGCCAGGCGGGAGATGCTTTACGAGATCATTGCCTTTGCAAATCGCATTGCCGCGGCGGGGGCGATCAATGGTCTGGCCCAAACGCTGCTGCGCCTCACGGTGCCGGGTGTGCCTGACCTTTATCAAGGCACGGAGTTCTGGGACCAGAGTTTTGTCGATCCGGATAATCGCCGCCTCGTGGATTTCACCGCGCGCGAGGCCGCTTTGCGCGAGAGTGATGCCAGCCTTGTGAATTGGCGCAATGGCGCGATTAAGCAAGCGGTGATTGCCCGAGCGCTGGCGGCGCGGCGGCAGCAACCCGACCTGTTTGCGCGGGGCGCGTATGAAGCCTTGGTTGTGGAAGGCGCAATGGCGAGGCACGCTTTGACCCTTCGTCGCCATCATGGGGAAGACGAAATCGTGGCCGTGGCCACACGGCTTGTTGGCGGATTCATGATCCAGGCGCCGTTACTTCCTCCTTTCGCATGGGGCATGACGTCCATCCCCCTTAAGCCGGGCAAATGGAGGGAACTGCTAAGCGGTGTTGAAATAGAAAGCGATGGGAACATTTTACTGGCTGATTTGTTGGTACAACTACCCGTTGCATTGCTTCGCCGTA
>JAGWOU010000360.1 GCA_028870815.1 Rhodospirillales bacterium
GGCGGTAATCTGCTTGTTGGCCACGGGGTCGTAGCCATTAATCCCCTGCGCCACCTCGCCATCCGCGATGGCCTGGACCTCCAGCGGGTGCATGCCGCAGAAATCGGCGATCTGCTCGAAGGTCAGCCCGGTCTTGTCAATCAGCCAGACTGCGGTAGCTTTGGGCATCAGGGGCAAGGACATGGATCGAATACCTTTATACGTTTCGGGCCGAGGCGCCCGGAACGGACATAGTTACTCGCTTCGGCCACGCAAGTTCAACTGGCGCGGGTTATCAAGCCCGCGCCACCCTAAGGTCAAGACCGATTCATGACAATTTCCGAAGAAGACCTGCCGCCGCGCAAGAAAAAATTGCTGGAACCACCCGTGCTGGACAGCATGGGCGTGGAGGAGCTGACACTCTACATTGCAGAGCTGGAAGCCGAGATCGCCCGGGTGCGCGAGGCGATGAAAGCCAAGCAGGCCCACGCGGCGGCGGCGGCCCTGTTTTTCAAACCGCCCGCCGGGGCGTGAGGGTTGGCTGGCGCCATGGCGCGGCGGCGAGGTTTGACACCGGAGGATATGGAACTGTGGGCGGCCTATAGCCGCACCCTGACGCGGCTTATGCCTGGAAAATCAAAGCCTCCAGCCCCACCCGCGCCGCCCGTGCCTGCCCCGTCGCCAGTTTTGGCGGAAATGCCACCCATCCCCGTGAAGCGCGTTGCGGCACCCGCCGCGCTGGGCGTGAACGCAACGCCCGCCGGGGTGGATAAATCCACCTGGGGCAAATTCCGCGCCCAGAAGATCCGCGCCGAGGCCAAGCTGGACCTGCACGGCCACACCGCCGCGAAGGCGCACCGGGAGGTGACTCGGTTTGTGGAGATGGCACATGCCGCAGGGCTGCGCTGCGTGGAGATTGTGACTGGCAATGGCGAGATTCTGGCCCGGGAACTGCCGCATTGGCTGAACACGCCCAGCCTGCGGCCCCTGATTCTGGGCCTGGCCCACCCGCATGCGCGCAATGCCGGGGCGATAAGGGTATTGCTGCGCCGGCGGCGCGCATGACGCCGCTTGGCCAGAAGCTGCGCGAATTGCGCCAGGCCCGCGGCATATTGCTGAAGGACATGGCGGCGGCGCTGCAAGTATCCTCAGCCTATCTTTCGGCGCTAGAGCATGGCCGGCGCGGCGCGCCCTCGGCCGGGCTGATCCATCAGATCTGCCAATTTTTCGGTCTGATCTGGGACGACGCAGATGAGTTGACGGCGCTCGCCAAGCAATCCCGCCCACGGCTGAAGCTGAACAGCGCCGGGCTGACCGCCGAGCAAACCGCCCTGGCCAACCGGCTGGCCAAGGAGCTGCGCAACCTGGACCCGGAAACGGTGTTGGCCATCCAGGCGCTGCTGGATCAGGCCCGGCCGGTTACGCCGCCAGCGCACCCCGCCCGCGCAAGGCGCCGAGCAAAGCCAGCAACGGCAGGCCGAGCACCGTGAAATAATCGCCCTGTATCCGGGTGAAAAGCTGCGCGCCCAGCCCTTCCAGGCGGTAGGCGCCAACACAATGCAGGATCGCCGCGCCCTCGGCGGCGAGATAATCCCGCAGAAAACCCTCCGAAAAGCCGCGCATGGTGAGATGGGCGGTTTCCATATGCGGCCAGACGAGCGAACCGCCCCGCACCAGGCAGATAGCGGTGACCAGTTCATGCGTCTGGCCGGAGAGGGTCCGCAGATGGGCGGCGGCTTCGGTCAGGTCGCGCGGCTTGTCGTAGATACGGGCGCCGCAGACCAGTAGCTGGTCCGCGCCGATCACCAGCGCATCTGGATATTGGGCGGAGACAGACTGGGCCTTGGCCAAGGCCAGGGCGGAGGCCAGTGAAGCGGGCGGGCCGGAGAAGCCGGCTTTCAATGCGGCTTCGTCGACTTGCGAGGGCATCGCCTCGAACGGCACGCCAGCGCCAGCCAAAATGGCTTTGCGGCTGGGGGAGATGCTGGCGAGGATCAGGCGTGGCGTTTTTGGCACGCCTGCCTGTAGCGCGCGGGGGAAAGCCCCGTCCAGCGCGTAAAGGCGCGGGAGAAGGCGCTAAGTTCCGAATAGCCCAGCAGCAAAGCGAGATCGGTGAAGGCGATGCCGGGCTGGGCGGCGTAGCTTTCCGCCAGCTCGCGGCGGATGCGCTGGGTGAGGTCGGAGAAATCCACCCCTTCCAGCGCCAGGCGGCGATAGAGCCCGGCGCGGCTGAGGCCGAGACGGGCGGCGACATTGTCGATATTCGCCTCGCCGCTGGCAAAGCCGGAGCGGATGAGGCTGAGCACCTGGCCGAGAAAATCCTCCGGCACGGCGGCGGCGGCCTGCCGGCGCAACGTGGCCTCAAACACCGGCAGGCTGGCCGGGCGGCTGCCGGGCATCGGGGCCGCGAGGCAGGCGGGAGAAAATAAAATGGCGTTGCGCCCGGCGGCATAATAAACCGGGGCGTTGAAGGCGGTTTCCACCCGCCCGGCATCCGCCGCGCGCAAATGCTCGAACTGCACCTCCGCGGGCGCCCAGGACGCACCCAGGCAGCGCCGGAAAATGCCGGCGAAGATG